>JASIGD010000055.1 GCA_030045295.1 Streptosporangiaceae bacterium | reverse complement strand
AGGCACCGGGTCTACGCCGCCGCCTCCAGGGAGGTCATGGCGATCTTCGGCGCGGTCACGCCCGAGGTGGAGCCGCTGGCGCTGGACGAGGCGTTCCTCGACGTCTCCGGCGCGCTCCGCCGGCTCGGCTCGCCCGCCGCGATCGCCGCCCGTATCCGGGCCCAGGTCGCCGAACAGCAGGGCATTACCTGCTCGGTCGGGGTCGCGCCGTGCAAGTTCGTGGCCAAGATCGCCTCCGTCCGCTGCAAGCCCGACGGCCTCCTCGTGGTACCGCGGACCGGGGTGCTCGACTTCCTGCACCCGCTGCCGGTGGCCGCCCTGTGGGGGGTTGGAGAGCGGGCCGGGGAGGTGCTCGCCCGGCTGGGACTGCGCACGGTGGGCGACATCGCGCACACCCCGCTCGCCACCCTGCAGCGCGAGCTCGGCGTCGCGCACGGCACGCACCTGGCCGCGCTGGCGTGGGGCCGCGATGAGCGCCCGGTCACGCCGCGCGTCCAGGAAAAGAGCATCGGCGCGGAGGAGACGTTCCCGGCCGACATCGACGATCCGGACCGGATCAGGCGGGAGCTGCTGAGGATGTCCGGCCGGACGGCGCGTGCGCTGCGCGCAGGCGGGTACGTGGCCCGGACGATTTCGGTCAAGCTACGCCTGGCCAGCTTCAAGACGATGACCCGGTCGCGCACCCTGCCGCATCCGACCGACGTGGCCCGTGAGATTTACGCCACAGCCTGCTCGCTGTACGAGTCGGCGGGCCTGGATCCCGGCGCGCGGCTCCGGCTGGTCGGCGTCCGGGTGTCGGGCCTGGCCCGGGCGGCGGGCGCGAACGCCCAGCCGACGTTCGACGACAGGCCGCTCGGCTGGCGGGAGGCTGAGCAGGCGGTCGACAAGATCGCGGGCCGGTTCGGCACCGGCGCGGTCCGGCCGGCCGCGCTGATGGCCGATCCGGACGGCGCCGACCAGGATCCGGACCGCCGCTGATGGGCCCGGATCGTCTCCGGCGGAGGGCGGGTCCGCCCGGTGCGGAGCGCTTTCTGATGCGTTACCGGGGTGCACTCTTCCAAGCGGCGTGTCAACGCTCGTATTCTGGAAAAAGAAACCGGGTATGTGAGGTGAAGGTCACCGCACACGTGCCGGGTGCAATGTTTATGGGAGGCGTCGTGCCGCTCTCTGAACACGAGCAGCGCCAGCTGGAGCAGATCGAGCAAGCGCTGTACAGGGAGGATCCGAAATTCGGGCGTCTCGTGCGGTCCAGCGACCCGCGTGTGCACTACAAGCGCAAGCTCGCGCAGGGCCTCATCGGGGTGCTGATCGGCGCTGGCCTGCTCGCGGCCGGGGTGGTTACCCACCACGTGTACCTCGAGGCCGCCGGGGCTGCGGTCCTGCTCCTCTCGCTGGCGTGGGCGGTAGTCAGCTGGCGGCGGCATGTGGCCAGGACGCGGCCTCCCCGCGCCCGGGCCGGCCAGGCCCGGTCTATCGACCCCGGCAGGTCCGGCCAGCCCGCCCTGACCAGGCGCGCCCGGCTGATGGAACGCATGGAGGAACGGTGGCGCCGCCGGCAGGAGGGCGACCGCAGGATGTAAGCGGCCCGGCGTCGGCGCCCGGATCTAGCTCGAGGATCTCCGCTCGGTCCACCGTCGGGCTACCAGCGCGGCCGCGCGGTCCGGGATCCGCGCCGCGGCGTCCGCCAGCTCGGTCAGTACCGAGGCCGGGAAGAACCGGGCCCGCCATCGGTTTCCGCGCGGCACCGAGGCTGCGACGCCGCGCCGTGCCGTGGCGCCGTCTCGCCGCAAGTTGGCCGACCCCGACGGGCGCGCCGCGTAGCTGGCGCGTTCCTCGGCCAGCGCGAGCCTGCCGATCGCGGCGCGGGCAGGCTCGGGCAGTCCGGATGTGACCCGCTCGGCCAGCGTCCGCGGCGGCTCGCTCGGCCGGCTGCCCACGCCGAGATCCTCCAGGTCGTCGCGGAACTCGAGCCACGCGGTGTGCGCCCGGCTCGCGTCATCGGTGGCGCGGATCCAGCGCCACCGTCTGAGCCCGATCCGGCCGGCCGCCGGCGTCACTAGCATGACGGCGCAGGCCGCACCGAAGGCGATGCCGACCGTGGCCCAGCCGGCCCGCAGGTCGAGCCGTGAGGTGTGGGACAGCACCCGGTACAGGGCGAGCGCGACGATCGCGGCCGCCGCCGTCACCAGCAGCACGGTGGTCAGCGTCACCGGCCTGTGCTGCCTGGCCGCGTCGGCCTGATGGGAGGACAGCGCCTGGCGCGTCGGCGGCGCCACGACCGCGATGACCCCGCACGCCAGCGCGATGGCCGCGACCACGGCGAGGACGATCGCGGCCCACGGCGTCCCGGCCGACTTGCCAGCGGCGCCGGTTGTCGATCCCGCGTCGTTGGGGATGGGCCTCGGGCCAGGGAGCCCGAGCCTGGTCGGTCCCGCGCTTGGCACGCCGGAAGGCCCGGGTGAAGGACGGTGGGGCAGGACCCCGGTACTACCCGCCCCCGGCGCCGCGCCCATGTAGTTCGGCGCTCTTGCGGTACCCTGGCCCGCCGGCGTGGGCTCGAACCGGATCCAGCCGTAACCCGAGAAGTAGACCTCGGTCCACGCGTGCGCATCGCTGGTCTTGACCACCCACTTGCCGCCGGAGGTCAGGGTGCCCGCGGTGTAACCCTGTACCACCCGGGCCGGGATGTGGAGCAGGCGGGTGAGCACCGTCATCGCGTACGCGGACTGTACGCATACGCCGGCCCTGGTCTTGTCCAGGAAGTCGATGAGCCCGGACGGCGTGTCGAACAGCTTCGCCGCTGAGCTGTAGGTGAACTGCGGTCCGGACAGCCAGCGGGCCAGCGCGTCGACCTTCGCGTACTCCGTTTTCTCGCCCTTGGTGATCGTGTCCGCTATCTGCGTCAGCGCCGGCACCTGGTAGGACTGCGGAAGGTCCAGGTCGGCCTGCAACTGCTGGCGCGGAGGCGCCGGAGCCGCGGCCAGCTGCTCCCACGTCGGGTCCACGATTTCGCCGTTCGCCGTGTAGGAACCGGCGGCTGCCGAGCCTGCCTGCGAGAACACCATCTCGTCCGGATCTGTCAGCCAGGCCCCCGGGGGTGTCACGACCGAGGTGGGCGGATAGAGGATCGGCAGGAACGTCCGCTCCGAGCGGGAGCTCAGCGCGTTATCGTCGACGTTCACCGTGATACTGGCCGGCGTGGCGACCGATAGGTTCGTCAGTTCCGGCGGCAGCGCCTGCATCGAGCTGATCGGCTTATTGCCCGCCATGTAGTCGGATGTCTGCCAGCCGGCGTCGGGCGTCAGCACATCGAGCACGTACTGCTGGAGGTACGGCGAGTCCTCTGCCTGGAGGCTCTTCGAGACCGTGGTGGTGTAGGTCAGCACCGTGGTCGGGTGGCTGTCCTGGAGCTGGGTGAGGGTCTGCGCTAGTACGTCGGGAAGGGGCGGTGCGCTTGCGCCGCTGCCGGTGCCGCCGCCGATTCCCGGGCCGGTGGAGAACAGCTTGCTCGGGTGCAGGCCCGGCACGATCAGCGGCACGCACAGCGCGAGGATTATGGAGGCGAGCCCTACCCGCCGCCCCGCGGCGGCCAGCGCGCGCGTGTCCGGGCCCAGTTCCGGCTCGAGGACGCGGTGCGCCGAGCCCGACGCTCCCGTCCCCGCTTCCGGCGCGTTCGCCGCCGCGGGGACGGCCGCTCCGTTACCTGCCGAGCCGCCGCGGCCCGGGCCGTGCCGCGCCGCGTCGTACAGCGAGCCGGACCGCCACAGCGACACCAGCCTGCCCCAGATGCGTATCCGCTCCCGGCCGTCCGCGCTGAGAATAGCCAGGTATCCCGCCGCGCTCAGGCAGAAGACCAGGACGGTGCCGATGCCGTTCGGCGCCTTCATGGTGACCGGCACGGTGAACAAGACGAGCAGCGGCAGGCCGGCCAGCGCGGCGGACCGCAGCCGGACGGCGATCAGGTCCGTCAGCACGGCCGTGATGCCGATCCCGGCCGTCGCGAGCAGGACCAGGCCGGCTAGGTCCGGCGCCGGCGGCGCGTACCTGCGGGACTGGGTTACCCCGGTGCCCGCCAGGTCCCACAGGCGGGCGATCGAGGTCGGCGTCGGGATGACCAAGAGCAGGGAATGGCGCGCCTCGAACGCCAGGTTCAGGTAGAGCAGCAGGCCGAGCAGGGTGATGGCCAGGCCGACCGCGACGGGCAGCACCCGCAGCCGGCTGAGCGCCCCGCTGGCCGCGACCGCGATCACCGCCCCGGCTCCCGCGTAGAGCCAGGCTGAGCCGGTGAACAGCGGGTACAAGACGGTGGACGTGAGCACGCACGCGACGGCGGCGGTCAGCGTCATCCTCCGGTTCAGCGTCATCTCGGCTCACCCGCCAGGCTGACCGGCAGGGGCCGTTCGGCGGGCCCGAAGGGCCGGTGCAGCTGCTGCCAGGCGATCGCCAGCGGCGTGGTGGCGGTCGCGACGGCGACCCGCCATCCCGAGGCCGACAGGATCTCCGCCGTCCGCGCGGTGTCTTCCGGCACGGTGTCCGATGACCACGCGGACACCGTGAGCAGCAGCGCCATCGCGGGCGCGTTGCCCCGCCTGCTCGCGGCCAGCAGCCTGGCGTCGTCCGCGGACATCCGCCCGAGCACCGCGATCAGCTGGCCGCCTGCGTTGGCGAGCGCCGTCGTTCCGGCGGCGAGGCTCGGCTCGCGCGAAGGGCTGATGACGGCGAGCATGTCGAGCAGCGTGTCCTGGAACGTGCCGCGCGGGGCGATCTCGCCGGCTTCGGTGATAAGCCTGGCCCGAAAGCCCTCCTCGGCCAGGTGCGCGCCGATCGAGGCCGCCGCGCTCACGGCGAATTCGAACGTGGCCGAGGGGCCGCTGCCCGAATGCGCGGACCGGCGGGTGTCGAGGAAGACGGACGCGCTGTTCCGCCACTGATGCTCTTCCCGGCGAACCATCAGCTGGCCGTAGCGCGCCGTCGATCGCCAGTGCACCCGGCGCAGCCCGTCGCCGTCCTGGTAGGCCCTGGGCGCGGCGTCATCCTCGCCGATCGCCGATATCGTCCGCATCCCGCCTTCGCCCTCGCCCAGCCAGCTGCTCGGTGCCGCTGCCCGAGGCAGCGGGACGATCTTGGGAGTGACGACGAGCGTGCTGGTCGTCTTGAACGCGCGGCTGATCTCCACCAGCCCGAACGCGTCCGCGACCCGCACCCGGAGCGGGCCTATGGTGAACTTGCCGCGAGTGTCGGACCGGATCTGGTAGCTGAGCTCCCGGTTGCCGCCCGGCTCGATCTCGTCGAGCACGAACCGGGGCCTGCTCCCCAGCGCGTACGGCGTCACGTCCTCGGCGAGCAGCACCCCGGTGCGCAGCCGCGTAACGTTCTCCAGCCGCGCGGTGACCACGGTCGGCTGGCCGACCGGTACGCGCGGCGGGTCGAGCCTGCGGCTGCACGACAGCCGGTACCGGGACCTGCGCGCGATCGCCGCGGATACCAGGGGCAAGATGACGAGCAGGGCGCCGACGCGGACCAGGTCGGGCTCGGGTATCGCCAGGCCGCACACCACGGCCGCCCCGCCCGCGGCCGTGAACGACCTGCCCCGCGTGGTCAGCGAGCCGAATAGCGCCCGCATAACCCTCCTTTCAGCGCCGCGGGAGGGGAAGCTGCGTGATGATCCTCTTCACGACGTGCTCGGGGAGGTGGCGCTCCACGATGGCCTCCGCCGTGGGCAGCAGCCGGTGCGCGAGCACGGGACCGGCCAGCGCCTGCACGTCGTCCGGAATCACGTAGTCCCGCCCGTCCAGCGCGGCCCAGGCCCGGCTGGCGCGCAGCAGGTGCAGCGTGGCCCGCGGTGACGCGCCGAGGCGCAGCTCGGGCGAGGTTCTCGTCGCGTTGGCCAGGCTGATGATGTACTCCTTGACCTGATCGGAGACCAGCACCTGCCGGACCGCCACCACCAGGTCCTGCACGTCGCTCGCGCGCGCCACCGGTCTGAGCTCCTCGAGCGGGGACCTCGCGCCGTGCGCGTCGAGCATGTCCCGCTCGGCACCGGCCGACGGGTAGCCCAGCGAGATACGGGCGGTGAAGCGGTCCCGCTGCGCCTCGGGCAGCGGGTAGGTGCCTTCCATCTCCACCGGGTTCTGGGTGGCGATGACCATGAACGGCGCCTGCAGCGGATAGGTCGTGCCGTCCACGGTGACCTGGCGCTCTTCCATGCACTCAAGCAGCGCCGACTGGGTCTTGGGCGAGGCTCGGTTGATCTCGTCGCCGAGCACGATGTTGGCGAAGACCGGTCCCGGCTTGAACTCGAAGTCGTGCCGCTCCTGATTGAAGGCGCTCACCCCGGTGATGTCGCTGGGCAGCAGGTCGGGCGTGAACTGGACCCGCTGGACGCTGCCGTCGATCGCCCTGGCCAGGGCCTTCGCCAGCATCGTCTTGCCCACGCCGGGCACGTCCTCGATGAGCAGGTGCCCCTCGGCGAGCAGCACGGCCAAGGTGAGCCGGATCGCCTCGGGCTTTCCCTCGATCACCGACTCGACAGCCCCGCCGATCCTGCGGGCCGCCGGAACTAGATCATCGATCGGGCTCCCCGTCTGCCTTCCGGTGTCTAGGACCACATAGCCTCCTTGAAGGCGCTGGCGCGCAGAACAGCCAGGCTTCCCGTTCGTTACATATCCCGCTCCCGGCCGAGCTGCTGTACCGCTACAGTACGTCTTTCCCCGGTCAGCGCGCGACGCTGGCTCCGCTTCGGCGTCAATCCGGGCGCTGGCTCGCGGCGTCTCCCCACGCCGGGCACCGAATGCTCCACGATGCCCCACCGGCGAGCCCGGTGCCCGTCCTCGCCGCTTCAGGCATCCGAATCCCGTCACGGTTCTCGATGCCGACCTGCGGCGATGTCCGCCGTTTCGCGTGCCGTCCCGTGCTGCCGCCCGGCCCGCGGGCGCGGCCCGACCCGGGTCCTCCAGCCTTGCCCCACTTCGCTCCACTCGTTCTACCTGCTGCTTCAGTGGGGGAAGGGGCCAGATGTCGGCATTTTTGCCATTGACGGTGGAGCATTGTGGGGTAAAGTGGAGCGCACTGGAGAATCTGGCCGCTGGGAGGTGAGTGCCCGTGTTCCTCGGCACTCACGCGCCGCGGCTGGACGAAAAAGGCCGGCTGTTCCTGCCCGCCAAGTACCGAGAAGAGCTCGCCGGGGGAGTGGTGATCACCAAGGGGCAGGAGCGCTGCCTGTTCGTCTTCCCGCAGAACGAATTCGCCCGGATCACCGAGGCGCTGCGCACTGCTCCG
>JASIGD010000490.1 GCA_030045295.1 Streptosporangiaceae bacterium | reverse complement strand
GCCGGGGTAGCGGCCGGGGTGGTCGCCGGGGTGGTGGCCGGGGACGTGGCCGGGGTGGTCGCCGGGGACGTGGGCGGGGTTGTGGCCGGGGTGGTCGCGGGGGTGGCCGCCACCGGGGATGGCCGAGGTCCGGTTGAGGCGCGGGCGGTCGTCGCGGGTGCGGGTGACGAGGGCGCGAATGACGCCTTACTAAACGGAGGCAGGTGCGCAGTTATGGCGACGACGAGGTAGGCAATCGCGAGCGCGACCGCCGCCGCGGCGCTGGCCAGTCCCAGGCGGAAGTGGCCCGGCCGCCCTGCTCCGCGGCCGCCGCCGGGTGCCTCGGCCCCGGCCGCTGCTGGCGGTGACACAGTCCCCGCGGTCACCGCCGGCATCTTGCTTACCGGTGGGCTCGCGCGGGCCGCGGCGCCAAGCTCAGTCACCGGCGTGGCCGACAGGTCGTCGGCAGCCATGGGTGCGGCTGGGCCGGGCTCTGATGGGGGTTGCGACGGGAATGCGTGGGTGATCGGCGCTGGCAGCCAGCCTGCTGCCGGGAGGGCGGTGTTGAGTTCGGCTAGGAGCTGATCTGTGCTGGGACGCTGCTCTGGGTCCTTGGCCAGGCATCGCTCTATTAGCGGCCGGAGCTCGGCCGGCAGGCCACCGGTGTCTGGCGGGGTGACCACGACCCGGTACATCATGGTGAAGCTGGACCCGGTGCCGAACGGCCTTTTACCGGTGGCGGCGAAGGTAAGCACCGCGCCCAGGCTGAACACATCGCTGGGCGGGCCGACCTGGTGGCCTCGGGCCTGTTCCGGGGACATGAAGGCGGGCGAGCCGACCACCAGGTCAGTGCCGGTCAGCGCGGTCGCCTGCGCCGCCCGGGAGATCCCGAAATCGATGACCCGTGGCCCGTCCTCCGCCAATAGCACGTTCGATGGCTTCAGATCACGGTGCACGATGCCGGCCGCGTGGATCGCGCCCAGACCCTCGGCTAGTCCCGCCGCCAGCGCGAGCACGGACGGAGCAGGCAGCGGGCCGTGCCGGGTGATTGCGTCGTCGAGCGACAGCCCGGGGACGTAGGCGGTGGCCAGCCACGGCAGCGGCGCGTCCAGGTCAGCGTCCACCACTGGTGCCGTGAACAGGCCGCTGACCGCCCGCGCCGCGGCGACCTCGCGGGCGAACCGGTTCCGGAATTCGGCTTGCTCGGCAAGTTCGGCCCGGACCACCTTCACCGCGACCAGCCGCCCCCCTGGTGACCGGCCCAGGAACACCTGGCCCATGCCTCCGCCGCCCAGCCGACCCAGCAGCCAGTACGGGCCCACTTTCCGCGGATCCCGGGGCTGCAACTCCTGCGCCATGCCAGCACGCCGTCTATGATCACTTACGGATTCCGTCATCGAACCTCCTAAGGAGGGGGTTCGCCCGGAACCTGATATCCGTACCGTCAGGTGCTGCGCGACCACGGCCCAGGGTGAGCATGAGTCCTACAGACCCATGCTGCACCGATTTGCCATGCCGCGCTAGAACGAATCGGCTCGTCCGCCGGGGTACGCTGAGCCAGCGGGCACACCGCTAGCGACTATCGACGCAAGCTCGCCAGAGGACTTGGTGGCCGCGATAGCCGGGTGTGAGGCTACGCCCGGAACGTCCCCCAACGCTCACGGATAACGACCAGCCCCTCGTCCGCGAGCTTGCGGAGCACGCGCGCGCATGTCTCTTTGCTCGTGGCGTACTGCTCGGCTAGCTGCTCGGTCGACGGTAGCTGCTCACCCGATGCCCACTCGCCTGCCGCTATTCTCTCGCGTAGTGCGCGCTCGACTATCTCACTAGGCAGGATCGCCCGCCGGGATCCCGAACCGTGGTTCCTGGTCATGTGCTGAGCATGGCATAGTCTGGCACGCTTGTCTCGCTAGTCTTACTTCTTGACAAGAGATCCATCGTTTACGCCCCTCCTCGTGGTAGCCATTTCGCTTGCCTCCAGGCCGGCCGGGCTCGTCTGGCCTGGCCGGCGCCCGGGCGATCTCAGCGGACCGCACGGGACGCTGGCAGCTCAGGCGGTCAGGGTTGGGGGCTACTGGCCGAGGATGTTGCCGGCCGCAGGAAGCTGGCCTGCGTCGTTCTTCGGAGAGGAGGTGTCAGCCCAGCGCTCGTTCAGGACGTAGGAGACCTTGACGGTCTTGTACTCCGGCTTGTGGGTCTTCGGGTTGAGAACCGGCTTGCCGTTCTTCATGACCTCGACCTTGACGTACTTGTACTCGGTCACCGCGGCCTTGTAGTTCCAGCCCCAGTTGCCGATGCCCAGGCCGCCGAACACGGTGTTCGCGGGGAATGCCTGCTCGTACCAGGCCGAGGTGGTCTGCTCGGTGTTGCCGGCAGCGCCGAACTCGGCCCTGGGCACGCCCAGGTTCGCCTGGTGGTTATCGATGGGGTTGGTCGAGGTGAACTCGAACGAGGCCTTGCCGCTCATGGAGCCGCTCACCTGGCCGCTGATCAGGTCGCCCGTGTACGGGGCGCCCTGGTTCGGCGTGTAGGCGCCGGGGATGGTGGTGAACCCGCCCACGTCGGAGAGCTGGGCAACGTAGTGGTACAGGCCGGCGCTGTCCCGGCCGATGTACTGGAAGGTGATGGTGCGGGTTATGGCGTCGTTGGCCCAGTTGCCGACACCGCCGCTGTCCGGCCTGTCATACAGGCTGGTGACCGCCTTGAGCGGGTAGGCGTGCTGGGCCGCGGGCACGGTCGCCGCGCTGGCGCTGGCTGCTCCGGCGGTCGCCAGTACGGCGACCGCGCCGAGGGTGAGTCCGCCCTTGGTGAGCAGGGTCTTGCTTGCGTTCATCGAGAACGCCTCCTTCAGTCGTGGGTATCCGGGGCGGGTTGCCCCGGGCCCGCGCCCCGCGCAGGCCCCGGCGGGCCTGTGCGGGACGCGCACCCGGACATCTCAGCCGGGCTGCCTGCCTGGTCCCCGCCGGGCCTGGTGGAAATCCCAGACCGGGCAGGGGCCGCCGGGAGGGTCTCGCCTCGGGGCGTACGCGCCCCGCGTCCTCCTCGTTCAGTCAGTCCTGGCCGCGCAGACGGTGTGCCGCTAGCTCACTGGAACGAGGTCAAGTTCTGCGCTACCCCTGACCCCCTGTGTAGGTTGAGCTACCCTTGACAGACTAGTCAGTATTGACAGATAAGTCAAACTAGAGAGTCATATCACAGTAGATACGTAAGACAGGACTTGGCGGGACGTTCGGCGAAGCGGGCGTCTACGTCGAGAAGACCAGCACCCGCAAGGTAGAAAAGAAGAGCCTCCTGGGTGAGTCCCCGAGGCCCGTCCTAGGACTTTTTGATATATTTGACCTGGTAGACGGGTCGGGCCGGGGGCACGGTGGCTCAGCTAGGCTGGAAAATGTGAGGATTCCCACCGGAGGGGAGGTCAGCCCCCGTGCTGCGCAGGACTCTGCTTGCGGCCTCAGCCAGTCCCCGGCTGCGCCAGTTCATCACGACCGCGCCGCAGACGCGCGCGATCGTTGATTCGTACGTGGCAGGAGAAACCGCCGAGGACGCGGTGCGGGTCACCCGCGAGCTGCGCGCCTCGGGCCTGCTCGTCACCCTGGACTACCTCGGCGAGGACACCCAGGACCCGGCCCAGGCGACGGCGGTCACCAACGAGTACGTCCAGCTGCTCGGCAAGCTCGGCGCCGAGGGGCTGACCCAGGGCGGGACCGCCGAGGTGTCGGTCAAGCCGACCGCGGTCGGGCTGTTCCTCGGCCCGAGGATCGCGGTGGACAACATCTCGCGGATCTGCGCCGCCGCGGCCGAGGCGGGCACCACGGTCACGCTCGACGCCGAAGAGCACGCCGCGATCGAGCCGACGCTGCGGATCGCGGCGAAACTGCGCGCCGAGGTCGGCGACCTCGGCTGCGTGGTCCAGGCCTGCCTGCGCCGCTCGGAGGCGGACTGCCGCGCGCTGGCCGGCCACGGCGTGCGGGTCAGGCTCTGCAAGGGCGCCTACAGCGAGCCGGAAAGCCTCGCCTTCACCGCCCGGCACGAGGTGGACCTGTCCTACGCGCGCTGCCTGCGGGTGCTGATGAACGGGGCGGGCTACCCGATGATCGCCACCCACGACCCGCGGCTGATCGAGATCACCGCGTCGCTGGCGCTGCTGACCGGGCGCGCCGCGGACAGCTTCGAGTACCAGATGCTGTACGGCATCCGCCCGGCCGAGCAGCGGCGGCTGGCCAACACCGGGGCGCGGATGCGGGTCTACGTCCCCTACGGCGGAGACTGGTACGCCTACCTGGTGCGCAGGCTGGCCGAACGGCCCGGCAACCTCGCCTTCTTCCTGCGCTCGCTCCCGGGGCGGTCGAGATGATCGCGATTGTCGGCACCGGCAAGATGGGCGAGGCGCTGCTGTCCGGGCTGCTGCGCGCGGGCCGTCCGCCGTCCGCCGTGGTCGCCGCGGTCCGGCGCGAGGACCGGGCCGCCGAGCTGCGCGCGCGGTACGGGGTGCAGGTGACGGACGCCGCGTCGGCCGCCAAGCTGGCCGACACCCTGGTCCTGGCGGTCAAGCCGCAGGACATGCAAAAGCTGCTGGAGCAGATCGCGCCCGCGATGCCGCCGGGTCGGCTCGTGGTCTCGGTCGCGGCCGGGATCACCACGGCGTTCATCGAGCGGCGGCTGCCCGGGGAGGTCCCGGTGGTCCGGGTGATGTCGAACACGCCGGTCCTGGTGGACGAGGCGATGAGCGTGATCTCGGCCGGAGCGTACGCGGGCGAGGAGCACCTGCGCCGGGCCGAGGAGCTGCTCCGCCCGGTCGGCAAGGTGCTGCGCATACCCGAGTCGCAGCAGGACGCGGCGACCGCGCTGTCCGGCAGCGGCCCCGCGTACGTGTACTACCTCGTCGAGTCGATGGTCGACGCCGGCATCCTGCTCGGCATGGCGCGCGGCGCCGCGCTCGAGATGGTCACCCAGGCCGTCTACGGCGCAGCCACCATGCTGCGGGAATCGGGCGAGCACCCGGTGATCTTGCGGGAGGCCGTCACCTCGCCGGGAGGGACGACGATCTCCGCGATCAGGGAGCTCGAAAGGCACGGGGTGCGGGCCGCGTTCCTGGCCGCCATCGAGGCCGCGCGCGACCGCGGCCGGGAACTCGGCGCCGACCCGGGTCCCCCGGTGGGTCCCGCGGACCTGGCCGCCGGCGGGAGGGACTAGTGGCAGGCTCGCTCACGCTGGTCTGGGACGAGCGCCTGACCGGTTACGACTTCGGTCCCGGCCATCCGCTGGCGCCGGTGCGGGTCGAGCTGACGATGGCGCTGGCGCGCGAGCTCGGCGTGCTGGCGCTGCCCTCGGTGTCGCTGGCCACCCCGGAGCCGGCGCAGCTCGATGAGCTCGAGCTGGTCCACGACATGGCGTACATCCAGGCGGTGCGCCAGGCCGGCTACGACGGGATGGGCAACGGCAGGTACGGGCTCGGCACCCCCGACAACCCGGTGTTCGACCACATGCACGAGGCCTCCGCGCTGGTCGCCGGGGCGACGCTGGCGGCGGCCCGCGCGGTCTGGCACGGCGAGGCGCTGCACGCGGCGAACATCGCCGGCGGGCTGCACCACGCCATGCGCCGGTCAGCCAGCGGCTTCTGCGTGTACAACGACCCGGCTATCGCGATCAGCTGGCTGCTGGCCGCCGGGGCGCAGCGGATCGCGTACGTGGACGTCGACGTGCATCACGGTGACGGCGTGCAGGCGGCGTTCTACGCCGACCCCCGGGTGCTGACCATCAGCCTGCACGAGCATCCGGCGACCTTGTTCCCGGGCACCGGGCTGGCGTCGGAGATCGGCGCCGGGGACGGCCGCGGGTACGCGGTCAACGTGGCGCTGCCGGCGGGTACCGGCGACGCCGGCTGGCTGCGGGCGTTCGACGCGGTGGTCCCGCCGCTGCTGCGTTCGTTTCAGCCGGAAGTGCTGGTCAGCCAGCACGGCTGCGACAGCCACCGGCTCGACCCGCTGGCCCACCTGCAGCTCAGCATCGACGCGCAGCGGCGCGCCGCGCTGATGGTGCATGACCTGGCGCACGAGGTGGCCGGCGGCCGGTGGCTGCTCACCGGCGGCGGCGGGTACGAGCTGGTCCAGGTCGTGCCCAGGTCGTGGACCCATCTGCTCGCGGTGGCGGCGGGCCGCCCGGTCGATCCCGGCCTGGCCGTGCCGGCCAGCTGGCGGACATTCGCCGCCGACCGGGCCGGCGAAGACGCGCCCGCGCAGATGACCGACGGGGCGTCCGCGGAGTACGTGTCCGTCGCCTCGGGGGTCGACCCCGGCGATCCCGTCGACTCCGCGATCGTGAACACCTGCCGCGCCAGTTTCTCCTGGCACGGCCTGCACGCGCCGATGTGACGGCAGCCGGGGGTTTCCCGCGGCCGGTTTCCCGGGCGCTCCGGGGCGCTTGCGGCCAAGGAGAAAACCACAAAGGGGCTTCGCGCGGGGTTGGCTCGGCAAGGAACGGGACTTACCCTGGAGACGTACGTGACTGGTGCGCAATCCCGTCAAGTGCTCGGCTTCG
>JASIGD010000489.1 GCA_030045295.1 Streptosporangiaceae bacterium | reverse complement strand
GTATCCCCGCCCGGGCGGGCCTGGCGCGCCGTGGCATCAGGCCGGCGCCAGGCACGGCATGACGCCGTGAAACCAGCACCCAGCGTTCTGCGGTGGCGAGCCCCGTCCGTCAGGACCTACGCCACCAGTCCGGCGGTCTACCCGATCTGGCCGGGCCGTCCAGGTCCAGCCCGACTTTGGGTCCCTTTGCTCGTGCGGTCCGCTTAGAGGCGCAGGCGGCTGGGTAGGCGGGACATTATGGAACGTGCAGCCGGGCTCGAGCCGGTCCCTGCTCAAGAGCGCTCCGCCGGAGAACTAGCCAAGGCAGGTGCGAAGGCACAGGCACAAGACAAGACAGCCGAGCTGGCGAGCCGAGCCAAAGGCTGAGCCGGCCGGACGCGGACGCAAGCCTTGGCCGGCGCAGCCGGGGTGCGCGGCTAGCTGGCCGCCTTGGGGGGCTACCGGTGCTGGGTAGTACGGTGTTCTGCTGGCAGCGACTGGTGCGTTCGTCGCCAGCCATCTGGGTTGTCAAGTCGCGGAGGAAGCGATGAACAAGCTGATGTACAAGGCGCTGGGCCTGCTCGTCAGCCTGCTGGCCAGCATGCTGGCCGGAGCGATCTTCAAGAAAGTGTGGAAGATCGCGCCCGGACCAGACGAGGCGCCGGAGGCCACCGACGAACGGCGCGGCTGGGGAGAGGTCCTGCTGGCCGCCGCCCTGCAGGGCGCGATCTTTGCCTTGATCAAGGCCGTCTTCGACCGGGCCACCGCCGAGGGCGTGCGCCAGGTCACCGGTGAGTGGCCCGGCGAAGAGGGTGAGCCGTCCGGCCAGGAAGGACAGTAGACCCGGGTCCCGCGACGTCCACGCACACCACGCAGAACAGCCCTCGGACGTCCGGCACGGGACTCGTCTTGGCTGCCCGGGACGCGGCGCCAGCCAGCCGGACAGCGCCATCAGAGCGCTGACGCCGGGCTACCGGGGTGTGCCGACAGCGAAATCGAGGCTCGCTCGGAGGCGTCCGCTCGTACGCTGAGTTATGGCCGAGCGCGCGCGAGTCTATCCGTTGCGGCGGGAGCCCTCGCCGGAAGCACCGTCTCAGCAGCAGGAACCGCTGTGGCGGGAGGTGCTCGGCCAGCGCCTGCGCGCCCTTCGCGCGCACCGGCAGGAAACGATCTCCGAGACGGCGGGCCGCGCCGGGATATCGCCGCAGTACCTTTCCGAGATTGAGCGCGGGCGCAAGGAACCGTCGAGCGAGATGATCGCGGCCCTCGCGGGAGCGCTCGGCACCACGCTTACCGTGCTGACCGAGCAAGTGGCCGGCGACTTGCGCCGTCGGCGGGATATTGCCACGCCTCGCGCGTCCGGCCCGGTGATGCTCTCCCTCGCGGCGTAACGGAGTAACCCGTAACGGCGTGACCCGGTCACGCGGCTGATGGGCCCGGCGCGCTGGCGTCCGCCGACCGCCGCCCGAGCACCTGGTCGACGATCCCGTACTCCCGCGCCGCCTGCGCGGTCAGGACCCGGTCGCGGTCGGTGTCGATGCGCAGCGTCTGCACGGACTGCCCCGTATGCGCGGAGAGGATCGCCTCGATCTCGGCCCGCATCCGGACCAACTCGTCTGCCTGCAGGATCAGGTCCGGAATCGGCCCCTGGCCGCGGGCGGCCGGCTGGTGCAGCACCACCCGCGCGTGCGGCAGCAGGGCACGGCGGCCGGCCGTCCCCGCCGCGAGCAGCACGGCGCCGACGCCGATCGCCTGGCCCACGCAGGTGGTCGCGACCGACGCCTGGATGTACTGCATGGTGTCGTACACGGCGAGCATCGAGGGCAGGTCGCCGCCCTCGCAGTTGACGTACAGGTTGATCTCCTGCTCGGGGCTTTCCGCCTCGAGGTGCAGCAGCTGGGCGATGAGCGTGTTGGCGACGCCCGGATCGATCGCGGTGCCGAGGTAGACGATGCGCTCGGTAAGCAGGTGCGAGTACACGTCCATGATCCGCTCGCCGCGGGGATGCTGAGCGATGACGTTCGGGATCGTATAACTGCTCACGTCAGCCCCATCCGTTGCTTCCTCATGGGCATGACCTGGCCGAACGACCCGACGATCGTGTCGATGAAGCCGTACTCCCTGGCCTCGTCGGCCGTGTACCAGTGGTCATGCAGGGAATCGCCAAAGACGCGCTCGACCGGCTGGCCGGTGTCCTCGGCGATGAGGCCGAGCACGGTGTCCACCGTGTGCCGCAGATCGTCGGCCTGGACCTCGATGTCGACGGCGCTCCCGCCGATGCCCGCCGAGCCCCGGTGCATCAGGATGCGGGCGTGCGGCAGCGCGAACCGCTTGCCCTTGGCGCCTGCCGAGAGCAGGAACTGCCCGGCGCTGCAGGCCAGCCCGAGCGCCAGCGTCGAGACATCGCACGGCACGAGCCGCATGACGTCGCGGATGGCGAGCATGGACGGCACCGATCCGCCGGGGGAGTGGATCCACAACGCGACGTCGGCGGCCGGATCCTCGGCGGCGAGAGTGAGCAGTTGCGTGGCGAGCACCGTTCCGTTGTCGTCATCGAGCACCCCGTCGAGCACGAGCACCCGCCGCAACAGCAACTGCTCCCGCATCCGCTCGGTGAATACCGGGTTCTTCTCGTCCTGAGCCATGCCTCCAGCCTGCGCCATGGCCGCCCAGAAACACCCCCCACGCTGCCGACGGCAGATCTGCCCACAGCAGCGCGGGGCCGTAACGATCCCGTAGCGCTCACCTTCTAAGCTGGCGTCTCAGATGGATCGCCCGAGCCTGGAGGGCGCCATGGATGTCACGACCAACGCGGCGGATCCGGGCTGGCAGTCTGGGTGGCTGACCGCCGCCCGGCGGGCCTGGCCGGTAGTGACCGCACTGGCGCTCGTCGCTAACCTGCTCGCGCTGCCCGAATACGCTCGCTCGCTGCTGACCCACACGATCAGGGCCGAGTTGCCCGCCGCGCACCTGACGCCCGCCGAATACGTGGCCATACAGATCGCTTACTCGGCCATCCCGATGCTGATCTTCCTGGCCGTCGGCGCGATTATCTTCCTCCGGGCCGCGCGCGACCCCGCCGCGCTGCTCTGCTCCTACATGATGATGGCCTTCGGGTTCGGCCTGGCCGGCTTCCTGTCCGGGGTGACCATCACCAATCCGGTCATCAACGCCTTGTCTCTGATCTTGACCGGCGCCGCGGGGGTCCTGGGCGGGTGGTTCTTCCTGATATTTCCCTCGGGTAAATTCGTGCCCCGCTGGGGCCGCTGGTGCGTGCTGGCGGCCGCTGTCGGCGTCCTGGTGGTGGTGACCCCGGGCATCGCCAGGGTCCAGCCGATCTCCAACGCCGTGCAGCCCTTCGGCGTCGGATTGCTCCTGCTCGGTGCCGGCGCGCAGGTCTACCGCTACCGCCGGGTCTCGACACTGACCGAGCGGCAGCAGACCAAGTGGGTCGTGTCCGGCGTCGCCGCCTGCGTGGCCGTGTTCGCCGCGCTGCTGCTCGTTGACCTGCTGGTGGCGGTGGCGGCGCCCTCGGTGCGGCACTCGCAGGTGGTCGGGAACCTCATCCCGGGCGGCCTTTGGATCCTGGGCGTGACCTTCATCCCGGTGTGCATCGGCATCGCGGTGCTGCGCACCCACCTCTGGGATATCGGCCTGGTCATCTCGCGGACCTTGACCTACGCGGTGGTGACCGCGCTGCTGGTAGGGGCGTACGCCGGGCTCGTGCTGCTGGCCACCCGGGTACTCCCGTTCCACACCGCCGTCGCGGTGGCCGTATCCACGCTGGCCGTGGCGGCGTTGTTCAACCCGCTGCGCCGGCGGGTCCAGCACGCGGTGGACCGGCGGTTCAACCGGGCCCGTTACGACGCCGACCAGGCCGTCGCCGCCTTCGCCGCCCGGCTGCAGGACGCGGCCGACCCCGATACCGTCCACGCCCACCTGGTCGCCGCCGTGCACCAGACGCTGGAACCCGCCCACGCGTCGGTCTGGATTAGCCGATCATGGAGGGACCATGGCTGACCACGACGTTGAGGACCCCGCGGTCCGGGCGCTGGTCGCGGCCATCAACGCGGGGGACAGGACGGCGTTCTTCGCCGCGCTGACCGCGGACGCGACCATGTCCGACGACGGCAGCGAGCGCGACCTGGCCGAATGGGCGGACCGGGAGATCTTCTCCTCCCACGGGCGCCTCGACGTGGTCGAGGCGCACGACGCCGGCCTGTCGCTGATCGCCGCCTACCGCAACGACACGTGGGGTCAGATGCGCACCCGGTGGGCCTTCACGGTCACGAACGGCAAGATCAGCCGTTTCGAGACCGGTCAGGCCTAGGCACGCTACTCCGGCGCGCAGCCCAGCGCCCCGAGGAAGTCCGCCGCCCAGCGGGCGACGTCGTGCTCGCGGACCCGTCGGCGCATCGACCGCATCCTGCGCCTGGCCTCGGCCGGGCTGACGGTGGCCGCGCGCACGATGGCGTCCTTCAAGCCCTCGATGTCGTGCGGGTTGACCAGGAACGCGCTCCGCAGTTCGTCGGCCGCGCCGGTGAACTCACTCAGCACCAGCGCGCCGCTCTCGTGGTAGCGGCAGGCGACGTACTCCTTGGCCACCAGGTTCATGCCGTCCCGCAGGGGGGTCACCAGCATGACGTCGGCGGCCAGGTAAAACGCGACCAGTTCTTCCTTGGGGAAGGACTGGTGCAGGTAGTGCACGGGAGGGCTGCCCACCTCGGCGTGGTCGCCGTTGATCCGGCTCACCATCAGCTCGACCTCGTCCCGCAGCTCGCGGTACGCCTCGACCCGCTCCCGGCTCGGGTTCGCCACCTGGACCAGGACCACCCGCGGCCCGAGCCGGCCCTCGTTGAGCAGTTCGCCGTAGGCCTTGAGCCGGTGCAAGATTCCCTTGGTGTAATCGAGCCGGTCAACGCCGAGCATCAGCACGTCGGGCTGGTCCACGGCCGTCCGGATCTCTTCCGCGCGCTTCCTGACCTCCTCCCTCCGGGCGATCTCCTCCAGGCCCGCCGCGTCGATCGAGATCGGGAACGCCGCCGCCCGCACCTCGCGCGTTCCCGCGTAGTCGTTGATCCGGACGGCAGAACCGTGGGTGCTGTGGCCGGCTGCCCGGCGGCAGGCCCGCAGGAAGTTCGAGGCATCGGCCGCGCGCTGGAAACCCACTAGGTCCGCGCCGAGCAGCCCCTGGACCACCTGACGGCGCCACGGAAGCTGGGCGAAGATCTCGTAGCCGGGGAACGGAATGTGGTTGAAGAAGCCGATGCGGACGTCGCTGCGCCGCTCGCGCAACATCCGCGGTACCAGCTGCAGCTGGTAATCATGCACCCAGACCGTCGCTCCGGGAGCCGCCCGTGCGGCCGCGGCCTGCGCGAAATACCGGTTGACCGTCACGTAGGCGTCCCACCACCGGCGGTGAAACTCGGGCGAGGCGATGACGTCGTGGTAGATCGGCCACAGCGTCCCGTTGCAGAATCCCTCGTAGTAGTCCCGGATCTGGTCCGCGGAAAGGCCCACGCCCACCAGGTCCAGCCCGTCGGCCCGGAACGGCCCGGGCGCGGGCCCCGCGTCGCCGGACCAGCCGATCCACACCCCGCCGGCCTCGCGCATGACAGGCTCGAGCGCGGTGACCAGCCCGCCGGGACTCGGCCGCCAGTCCGCCTCGCCCTCCGGGCCCTCGACCCGGTCCACCGGCAGCCTGCCGGCCACCACCACGAACGCGTGCTGCTCGCTCCCGGCGTCAGCCGTCTCACTTAGTGGCGACATCTGTTCAACCTTAGCCCCGGAACCCGGCTCGGACCCTGGTTGGCATCCGTCTATCGTCTATTTACAGTAGACGGAATGGACGAAGCACTGCTCACCGAGGCGCGGCAGGCTCAGGAGCGGCTGATCGACGCCGAGCGTGACGCCGAGGTGGCCCGCGCCGACTTCCACCGGGCCGTCCGGCGCCTGCACCTGCACGGCGCGTCGCTGCGCGAACTCGCCGCCGCGCTCGGCCTCAGCCATCAGCGCGTGCATCAGATCGTCGAGCAGGCCGGCGGCTCCCGCCGCTGGGTGCGCCGGCCCGAAAGCCGCCGGCCGCCCCGGAGCTCGCTGCTGAACTGCACGTTCTGCGGGAGACCGCAAGACCAGGTGCGCAAGCTGATCGCCGGTCCTGGCGCGTATATCTGCGACGGGTGCACCGGCTCGGCCAAGAACGTGCTCAGCTCCGGCCAGGGCGTTCATACCGAACTGGCCTGGCTGAACCCCGTGGCCGAGCAGGACACCACGATGCGGTGCAGCTTCTGCGGCAAGGACCGCACCCTCGCGCCCGGCCTGGCCATGGTCTCGGCGGGGATCACCCGCAACACCCTCGCGGCGATCTGCGCGGAATGCCTGGCGCTGTGCGACGAGATCATCGTCGAGGAACTGGGCCAGTTACAGCAGCTCGCGCAGGTACTGCGGCAGCATCTGCCGCCAGGTGGGCCACTGGTGCGCCCACTGCGGGCCCCAGTTATCCACCCGGTTGGGGATCCCCTTCGCCCCCAGGGCGTCTGCCATCTGCCACGACGACCCGATGTCCTCCCACTCGCCCTCCCCGGAGGCGAGCACCACCCGCCGCTCCCTGAGCCGGTCCAGCTGCGGGCCCTCCAGGCCCGGAAGGAACTGCAGCGGCGCGGAGAAGTACAGGTCCGCGCTCCACGCCTCGTCGTAGAAGCGCTCGATCCGGTAGCTGCCGCTCATCCCGATGGCCGCGGAAAAGACGTCCGGATAGCGGCACAGCACGGCCACCGCGTTGAACGCGCCGATCGAGGGACCGCCGGCTACCACGTCGATCGTCCGGCCGCCGAGATCGTCGTGGATCGCCGGCACCACCTCCCAGCGCACGCACTCGTGGAACTGGTTGAGTAGCCACATGCGGTGCTCCGGCGGTCCCTCCTTCATGACCATCGCCCGCCCGGCCACGCTGTCGACCGAGTACAGCTTGACCCGGCCCTCGGCCAGCAGCGGACCGCAGGCGTCAACCAGGCCGTTCCGCTCGATCTCCTCGGCGTCGCCGCCCGCCGACGGGAAGACCAGCACGGGCAGGCCGAACCCGCCCCACCGGACCACGGTGATGTCCTGCTGCAGCCGGCCGGAGAACCACCGTTCCCGGGCCTTGTGGTCGTCACTCATAGACGTACTTTTGCGGCCCGGGAAATATCCATGACAACCCCTCCTGGAGCCGGTCGCGCCAGTTCTCCCAGCTGTGCCCGTCGCGGGCCTCGACGTAACGGACCGTCATCCCGGCCGACTCGAACACCGGGACCATGGACCGGTTCGGCACGATCAGCGGCTCGTAGACGCCGCAGCTGACGAACGCCCGGTCGGCCACCCGCCGCGGCGCGGCGCGGTACCGGTTGACGAATCGCACCACGGGCTCGAACGCCGGGCCGCCGCCGTG
>JASIGD010000488.1 GCA_030045295.1 Streptosporangiaceae bacterium | reverse complement strand
GACCTGGAAGCCGAGGTCGGCCAGCCGGCCGAGCTGGTCGACCACCTGGGCGGCCTTCTCGCCCTTCTCGCCCACGTCGAAGATGAAGTAGCAGGTCTTGGTGATCTGGTCGTAGTCGCGGCCCTCGGCGTCGCAGTGCGCGCGCAGCACGTCGAGCTTGCGGGCGAGCTCGGGACCGGGGAACAGGTTGCACGCGTCGGCGTACTTCGCGACCAGGCGGAGGGTCTTCTTCTCCCCGCCGCCGCCGATCATGATCGGAGGATGCGGGCGGGTCAACGCCTGCGGGGAGTTCAGCGGGCGTTCCAGCTGGTAGTGGGCGCCGTGGTACGGGCTCTCGTCGCCGCGCCACATCTGCAGGCAGATCTGCAGGGTCTCCTCCAGGCGCTCGAACCGCTCGGCGACCGGCGGGAACGAGATGCCCAGGCCGCGCGACTCCTGCTCGTTCCAGGCGGCCCCGATGCCGAGCCAGGCGCGCCCGCCCGACAGCACGTCCAGCGTGGTGACGATCTTGGCCAGTATGCCGGGGTACCGGTACACGGTGCCCGTGACCAGCGTCAGGAGCTCGGCCCGCCGTGTGCACGCCGCCAGGTAGCCGAGCGTCGTGTAGGCCTCGAGCATTTCGCGTTCGGCCGCGCCGATCGCGCGGATCTGGAAGAAGTGGTCCATCACCGCGATGAAGTCGAAGCCCCCCTCGTCCGCGGTACGGGCCACGCTGGCCAGGTCCGCGCCGAGCCGGCTCGGGCCGTCGGGCGTGGTGAAGTCGGGGATCTGTAGGCCAATGCGCACTGTGCTACCTCCGCGGCGAGCCTGGTCCGGCCGTGCTTAGCCTCTCATGACGTTCCGTAGGGCTCGTACAGGGCCTTCAGCGACCGCAGGAACACCTCGCGGTGGGCCGGCGCCGCTCGGCACGAAGGCTGGCCGAAGTTAGCGTTTAGCCATGCGCGCAGAACAATCCGACGTGATCATCATCGGAGCCGGGCTGGCCGGGTCGGCGGCCGCGTGGGCGACAGCCCGCCGCGGACGTTCGGTGGTGGTGCTGGAGGCGTTCCAGGCCGGGCACAGGCGCGGCAGTTCGCACGGCACCGCGAGGATCTTCCGGCGAGCCTATCCCGACCCGCTCTACGTCCGGCTGACCGGCCAGGCCCAACGGCTGTGGCGGCAGCTCGCGGACGAGGCGGGCGAGGAACTGGTGCTGACCACGGGCGGGGTCGACTACGGCCCGGCGCGCGAGCCGACGAAGATGTACGACCTGCTGAGCGGGTTCGGGGTGCCCGCGGAGCTGATCTCGGCGGCGGCGGCCGCCGAGCGCTGGCCGCAGATGGTGTTCGGCACCGACCCGGTCATGTTCCACCCAGACGGCGGGGTAATCGACGCGGAACGTGCCATGGCGGCGATGCGCAGGCTCGCCGTCGCGCGCGGAGCGGAGGTCTGCTTCGACTCCCCGGTCCTGAGGATCGAGACCGCCGGGGCCGGCGCGGTGGTCCATACCGCTGACCGGTCGTGGCGCGCGCCGGCGGTGGTCGTGGCGGCCGGGGCGTGGCTGGAACCGCTGCTCGGCGGGCATGTGCCGCTGCCGTCGCTGGTGGTCGAGCAGCAGCAGGCCTTCCACTTCGCGCCGACCGCGCGGCCAGCGGACGGGGCCGCGCCGTGGCCGGTCTTCATCCGCCACGACGAGGTCTCGATGTACGGGCTGCTGGCCGGACGCGACGGCGAGGTGCCTGGCGCGATCAAGATCGGCGAGCACGGTCACGGCGCGGTCACCACGGGAGACGAGCGCGACGGGATCGTCGACCCGGCCGCCAGGAATCGGGCCCGCGCGTTCGTGCGGAGCCGGCTCGACGGCCTGGACCCGGAGCCGGTCGGCGAGGTGACCTGCCTGTATACCTCGACGACCAGCGAGGACTTCATCCTGGACCGGCGGGGACCGTTCGTGATCTGTTCGGCCTGCTCCGGTCACGGCGCCAAGTTCGCGCCGCTCACCGGCGAGTTCGCGGCCGGCCTGGCCGACGGCGGAGCCTCGCCCGAACGCCGCTTCACCCTCGCGGCACACCGCTTACCCCTCGCGGCACACCGCTTATGCAGACTCCGACTCGGGATCCGCATAAGCGGCGGTGTCCGGCTATCGAGTGACGACTTCGCCGGGTCCCGGCGGGGTCAGCTGCTGGCGGCCTCGGCCGCCTGCCGCTGCTCGACGAGTTCGCCCTCGATCGTGATCTGGATCTCTTCGCTGACGACCATCCGGCCGTCCAGGATGGCGTTGAAGCTGAGCCCGAAGTCCTTCCTGTTGATCTTGGTGGTGGCGCCGTAGGAGATCCGGTGTCCCATCATTCCCGGATCGTTGAACTCCCCGTAATTCACCAGGTCGAGGACGACGGAGCGGGTGGTGTCCTTGATCGTCAGGTCGCCGGTCAGCTTGTAGTGGTCCGGCCCGGACGGCTCGACGCTCGTGCTCTTGAACCTGATGAACGGGTACTTTTCCACCTCGAGGAAGTTCGACGACTTGATGTCGTTGTCCCTGACCGCGTTGTTGGTGCGGATGCTGGCGGTCGAGATGGTCACCTCGACCGACGACGTCTCCGGGTGGTCAGGGTCGATGTCGGCGACGGCGCTGACCTCGTCGAAGTAACCCCGCACCGTCATCATCCCAAGGTGCTTGGCGGAGAACTCGACTTGCGTGTGGTACGGGTCGAGTTGCCAGTTGCCCATAGAGAACCTTCTCCTTACCCCCCCACGGTCTCGGCGCGGCACCCAACGTGCCGCCAGTTGTGATCGTATCGAGAACGCCAGAACTTCCGGAGGCCGCCCTCCGTATAGCCGCCGCTCACTCCGTCCGGGAGGACGGGATATGAGTGCGATCCGTGCCGCCGGAGCAGCACAAACCGCACTCATATCAGGCTGGAACCGCAAGCGTTTCCTGAGCGCGTCGCCGGAGTGAGCCCGGGCCGGGCCTCACCAGGGTCCGGCAGCTATTGACAAGCCAACGGCCGGGCGGGTACATGGCCATAAAACGATTCAGGAACAGCCGCGGTCGCCACGCGCCGCGGCGGCTGCCGTAAGGGGGGTCATGGCCGAAGCGACGCTGGCGGAGACCGGCGCTATCCAGGCGGACCTGGGTACCATCGTGGCCCGGTCGGCCCGGCGGTTCGGGTCCAAGCCGGCGCTGGTCGCCGGCGGGCGGACCCTGACGTACCAGGCGTTGCACGACCTGTGTGACCGGGTGGCCAGCGGCCTGCAGGAACTGGGCGTACGGCCCGGCGACCGCGTCTCGCTGTACTCGCCAAACCGGTGGGAATGGGTCGTCGCCTATCACGCGGCGCTGCGCGCGGGAGCCGTGGTCAACCCGATCAACGTGATGCTCACGCCGGAAGAAGTGGCCTTCGTCCTCAACGACTGCGGCGCGGCAGCGATCTTCACCGCAGGCGAGAAGGCCGAGGTGATCGCGCGCCTGGCCCGAACCGTGCCCAGCTTGCGCCGAGTCATCAGCTTCGAGGAGGCCGGCGGTGACGTGACCCTGTTCGAGGATTTGCTCAGCAGCCCGCAGGCGCCGCGGCAGGTACCCAGGCCCGCGCCGGCCGACTTGTCGACGATTGGCTACACATCCGGCACCACCGGTCATCCCAAGGGGGCGATGCAGTCCCATCGCGCGGTATTCCTCAATACCGCGGCCTTGTTCGCGGTGCAGACGCGGACCGAACGCGACGTGATGCTCAATGCCTTGCCGCTGCCGCACGTCTACGGCAACATCGTGATGAACGGCACCTTCATGGTCGGCGCCACGCTGGTGGTGATGGAGCGCTTCGACCCCGCTCGGGCGCTGGGCGAGATCCAGCAGCACCGCGCCACGGTGTTCGACGGCGTGCCAACGATGTACGCGATGATGCTCGCCGACCCGTCCATGCCCAGCACCGATCTGTCCTCGCTGCGGATGTGCGCGGTCGGCGGGCAGACGATGCCGGTGTCCAAGATGGAGGAATGGGAGCGCCGGTCCCGCGCCCCCCTGCTGGAGCTCTGGGGGATGACCGAACTAGGCGGCGCGGGCACCGCTAACTGCAGCTACATGCCCAACGTGCACGGCTCGATCGGTTTGGTGCTTCCCGGAGCGGAGGCCCGGATAGCCGGGCTGGACGATGCGAGCGTCACGGTGGCCGACGGCGAACCGGGCGAGCTGATGATACGCGGGCCGCTCGTCATGCTCGGCTACTACGGCAACGAGCCGGCCACCAAGGCCGTGATCGAGCCCGACGGCTGGATGCACACCGGCGACATTGCCAGCCGTGACGACGAGGGTCACTACTTCATCGTGGACCGCAAGAAGGACCTGATCATCACGGGTGGGTTCAACGTCTACCCGGCTGAGATCGAGCGCGTCGTCGCGTCTCACCCCGCGGTCGCCATGGTCGCCGTCGGCTCGGTGCCGGATGACACGCTCGGCGAACTGGCCCGCGCCTACGTCGTGCTCCGCCCCGGCGCCACCGCGACGGAGACCCAGATCATCGAGCACTGCCGCGCGCACCTGGCCGCGTACAAGATGCCACGCTCAGTGCGGTTCGTACCCGACCTGCCCAAGACGTCCACCGGCAAAGTGATGCGCAGGGAGCTGAAGACCCTCGATCGCTGAGGGTCCGCTCGTCACGCGTGCTGAGGCCTATGTGCGCTGTGATGCCTGAGCGGTCCGTGGTGCGCCGAGCTCGCTAAATATCGCGGATGATTTTGCCTTCGCGGAGACTTTTGGAAACTGTAGACGTCCAAATTCTCCGCTAAAGCCGAATCCCCGGCCAAAATCCTGATCATTTCGTACTCAATAGCGAATAGCCGCCGGGACGATCGCGCGAAAATGCATAAACCGCCCCTAATCGGGACGTACCCCAGGCGGGGTAACGCAGATCAAAAGCCCGAAATCGGGCGTAAACGGCGAGCCTGCTTGCCGGCGTTAGGCCCAGGTTCTAAAGTCCAAGCCAGGTTCCGTGGGCAACGTCGCGGCTATAGCCCAGGAGGTCAGCGCTTGTGGCAGCATCCCGTATGACAGAGCCCCAGGCAGGAGCACTGGGTCCGACCGGGAGGCCGTATCCTGGCTTCCCCAATCCCGAACCACTCATGGAGCACGGCCCTGCGCGTACGGTCGCCGTCTGCAACCAGAAGGGCGGCGTCGGCAAGACGACCACGACGATCAACCTCGGCGCGTCCCTGGCTGAACTGGGACGCCGGGTGCTGCTCGTGGACTTCGATCCGCAGGGAGCGCTCTCGGTAGGGCTGGGCATCCAGCCGCACGACATCGACAGCACCATCTACAACCTCCTGATGGAGCGCGATGTCACCCCGCAGGACGTGCTGTTCAAGACCGGCATCAACGGCATGGACCTGCTGCCGAGCAACATCGACCTTTCCGGCGCCGAGGTCCAGCTGGTTCACGAGGTGGGCCGGGAATACGTGCTCGGCGGGGTATTGGAGCCGCTCGTACCTGACTACGACGTGATCCTGATCGACTGCCAGCCGTCCCTCGGCCTGCTCACCATCAACGCGCTCGCCTGCGCGAACGGGGTGATTATCCCGCTCGAGTGCGAGTACTTCGCGATGCGCGGCGTGGCCCTGCTGATGGAGACCATCGACAAGGTTTCGCGCCGGCTGAACCCGAAGCTCACCATCGACGGCCTGCTCGCCACCATGTACGACTCGCGGACGCTGCATACCCGTGAGGTTCTGGCCAGCATCGTCAACGGTTTCGGCGACAAGGTTTTTCATACCGTAATCAACCGCACGGTGAGGTTCCCCGACGCTACGGTGGCGGGAGAACCTATTACCAGCTTCGATTCCGGGTCGATGGGAGCTAATTCCTACCGGGAGCTGGGCAAGGAGGTACTCGAGCGGTGGCGGCAGGCAGGAGTCGGTCGCGACGGGTAAGCCTGCCCGGGGTCGCAGAACTTCTGCGCCCTGCTGCTCCTGGTCCGGACGGAGGCGACCAGCGCCAGGCCAGCGGGCGGGAGAAGCACAGCCAGAAGATCACCGTCTACCTGTCCGCCGAGGAACTCCTTGACCTGGAACGCGCACGACTCGCACTGCTGCGCTACGGCGCCGCGGCCGACCGCGGCCGGATCGTCCGCGAGGCGATCGCCGTGCTGCTGGCCGACCTCGACGCGCGAGGCAAGGACAGCCTGCTGGCCCGGCGTATCGCCAGCGCCGACGCCGTCGGCGCCGACCGCGCGGGCATCCCGGGCG
>JASIGD010000487.1 GCA_030045295.1 Streptosporangiaceae bacterium | reverse complement strand
ATGGTGGAGTCGAAGAAGACCGGGCCGATGATCGGGATGTCGCCCAGCAGCGGGATCTTGAATGAAGAGAACGTGGCCGGCGAGTTCAGCGTGTTGGCGTAGGGCACCATGAGGGCGTCGTACAGGTACCCGGTGAGGCCGAGGATCAGCGTGTTCAGCACCACTCCGAGGATGACCTGGTCCACCCGGTAGCTGATGGCGAAGACGGCGAGCAGCACGCCGACCAGCGAGCCGGCCAGCGCCCCGCTCAGCAGGCCGAGCCACAGCGAGCCGGTGCCGCTGGCCACGATGGCGGCGGTGAACGCGCCGAGCAGCAGCTGGCCCTCGATGCCGACGTTGATCACCCCGGAGCGGGAGCAGACCACCCCGGTCAGCGCGCCCAGCATGATCGGGATCGACCCCGCGAGGGTTCCCTGCAGCAGGTTCACCACGTTGAACGGCGTGGTCAGGCCGGCGTCGGTCCAGCACAGCAGCGCGACGACGAACAGGAAGACGACCACCGCGATCGATACCCGCTTCAGCACCGTGCCGAACGGCAGGAAGGCCCGCAGCGCGGCGATCACGAGGGTAATCGCCCCGCACACGTAACAGGTGGCGGCGGCGGGCAGGGAGAGGTTCGGCACGGTTACCTTGGCGAACGGCTGAGAGAACGCGAAGGTCGCGTCCCCGTGGTGCGAGTACACCCCCAGCACGAAGATGTTCACCAGGCCGAACACGGCGAACGTCGCCGGCGCGAGCCACCTCCTGAAGGTCTTGCCCGGAGGGCGGGCCGCCAGGTCCAGGTCGACCGGGCGCAGGTCCTCGGTCGCGGTCATGCGTTCCACCCCTTGGACATGACCCCGCCGACGCCGCCGCCTCTAGCGGCGCGCAACCGGAACACGGCCCGAATCAGCAGCGGTGCCGCGACGAACAGGACGATCACCGCCTCCAGGACCTGGACCATGTCCACCGGGGTGCCGGTGACGGCCTGCATGAGCGGCGCGCCGGCGTGCAGCGCGCCGAACAGCAGGCCGGCGAGCACGACCCCGAGCGGTCGGCCAAAGCCGAGCAGCGCGACCGTGATGGCGTCGATGCCGTAGGTCCCGTAGCTCTGGAAGTTGAGGGTGAAGTCGGTGCCCTGGACGACCGCGGCGCCGCTCAGCCCGGCCAGGCCGCCGGCGATCAGCATTGCCAGCACCCAGTTGCGCTCGACGTTGATGCCCGCCACGCGCGCGGCGCTGGCGTTCCGGCCGATGGCGCGGAACTCGAAGCCAGTCGTGGTCCGGGTCAGCAGCCACCACATGCCTGCCGCGCAGGCCAGCGCGAGAAGGAAGCCCGCGTTGATCCGCAGCGACGAGCCGAAAAGGTGCGGCAAGTGCGCGTTGCCGGCGATAGCCGCGGTGATCTCGTTAGTGGTGCGAGGCGCCTGCATCAGGTAGGGGAAGGAGAGCAGGTAAGCCAGGAAGTAAGCCATGATGTAGTTGAGCATGATCGTGGTGATGACCTCGTGCGCGCCCGTCCTCGCCTTGAGCTCGCCGACCAGCCAGCCGAGCGCCGCGCCGCCCAGGAAACCGCCGATCACGCAGACCACCACGTGCACGACGGGCGGCAGGCTAACCCCGTAGCCGAGGAACGTGGCGACGATGATGCCGCCGATGAACTGGCTTTGCGCGCCGATATTGAACAGACCCGCCTGGTAGGGCAGCGCGACCGCCAGCCCGGCCAGGATCAGCGGCGTGGCCTGTACGCAGGTCTCCGAGAGCGGGGCGAACACGGCGGACAGGTAGCCGTCGTGGATCGCCGTGCCGATCGAGGCCTGCTGGAACAGCGCCGCGACCGTGTGCGGGTTGAAGATCGAACCCTCGAACATCTCCACGTACGCGCCCACCGCGGTGTCCCAGGCCGACGCGATCGCGTGCCCGGGAGCCGAGAAAAAGCTGCCCCAGGCGTGCAGGACGGCCGTGTTGGTGAACGCGTTCAGCAGCCCGCCGATGACGAACGCGGTGATGAAGGCCAAGATGGTGATGGTGACCGTATTGCCTTCCAGGATCGTGTCCCTGAAGGCCTGGCCGAGGCCGTAACCGGGCTGGCGCCGCCCCAACCTTCCCGTCCGGTTCGGCCCCGCGTTGGCCTCGTTGGTCTCCGCCGCGGCCGCATCCGAGGAACCCACCTGGTCGCTCATTGTCCCGCTCCCGGCATGGCCGTCGGAGTGCTCGGGGCCGGTTCCGGCCCCGGGGGCTGGGAATCTTCGTCGCTTCTCCCTGCCATCAGCAGCCCGAGCTCCTCGGCCGGCACCGTCGGCGGCCGGACGCCAGTGATCCTGCCCTCGTACATGACCGCGATCCTGTCCGCCAGCGCGTAGATCTCGTCGAGTTCGGCGGAGACGATGAGCACGGCCACGCCGTTGTCGCGCTGTTCCACGATCCGGCGATGCACGAACTCGATCGAGCCCACGTCGAGCCCGCGGGTGGGCTGGCTAGCTATCAGCACCTTGTGCTCATGCCCTAGTTCCCTGGCCAGGATGACCTTCTGCTGGTTGCCGCCGGACAGCGTGGACACCGGAACCTGCACCGAGGTGGTGCGGACGTCGAATTCCTGCACCCGCTCGGCCGCGTTGGCCGCGATCGCGCCCAGGTTGAGGTTGATGCCGGACGCGAACGGCGGCCTGTTGTACTGGTCGAGCACCATGTTGTCGGCCACGGAGAAGTCGCCGATCAGCCCGTCTTCCTGCCGGTCTTCGGGCACGTAGGCGATGCCGGCGTGCAATCGCTGAGCCGGCGTGGCGTGGGTGAGGTCGACGCCGTTCAGCATCACCTCTCCCGCCGCCGTAGGCCGCAGTCCCATCAAGGCCTCGCACAGCTCGGTCTGCCCGTTGCCCTGCACCCCCGCCACGCCGAGGATCTCGCCCGACCGGACCTGGAAGGACATCCCGTTCACCCAGACCCGGCCGGTCTCGTCCGCGACGGTCAGGTCGGCCACGTCCAGTACCACGTCGCCCGGCTTAGCTGCCTCCTTGCTGACCCGCAGCTGCACGTTCCGGCCGACCATCAGCGACGCGAGGTCGTCCTCGGAGGCGGACGGAGGCCTTTCCCCGACGACCGCGCCCCGGCGTAGCACGGTGATCGTGTCAGCGATCGCCTGGACTTCCTTGAGCTTGTGCGAGATGAACACGATGGACCTGCCGCCGTCCTTCAGCTGCCTGATGATCCGGAACAGGTCTTCGGTCTCGGCCGGGGTGAGCACCGCGGTCGGCTCGTCGAGGATCAGCACGGTCGCCTCCCGGACCAGCGCCTTGACGATCTCGACCCGCTGCTGGATGCCGACCGGCAGGTCCTCCACCAAGGCGTCCGGGTCGACGGCCAAGCCGTACCTCTGGGACAGCTCGCGGACATCCTTCCGGGTTTTGCGCCGATCGAGCAGGCCGAGACGGCGGGTCTCCTCGATGCCGAGGGTCACGTTTTCCGCGACGGTGAACACCGGTACGAGCATGAAGTGCTGGTGCACCATGCCGATGCCGGCGGCGATGGCGTCCTTGGGAGAGTGGAACCGGACGGCCTTGGCGTCGATCAAGATCTCGCCCTCGTCCGGCTGCAGCAGCCCGTACAGCACGTTCATCAGGGTCGTCTTGCCGGCGCCGTTCTCGCCGAGCAGGGCGTGCACCTGCCCCGGGGCCACCGACAGGTCGATTCGGTCGTTGGCCACCAGCGAACCGAAACGCTTGGTGATGCCCTTCAGTTCGAGTTCCACGTCCGCCCTTCAGTTCCGCGTCCGCACCGTTATGCCCGTGGCCCTATTTTCGCGCGGCCCTTCCCCTCGCGGAACCCGTCAGCTCGCACGCGGATGTGGCAGCGGTGCGCGCCACGCCGCACCGCTGCCACATCCCGTCGTACCTGGCCGCCGGGTTGTGTTACACCGGGCTCTTCGTCGCCGTCGGGATCGTGCCGTTCTCGATGCCCATCTCGACCTGCTTCAGCTCGCTCTGCAGGGCAGCCGGGATCTTGCTGGCGAAGTCGTGGTACGGAGCGAGCACGGCCCCGCCGTTGGACAGCGTCCCGACGTAGGTGCCGCCGACGAACGTGCCGTGGGCCGCGCTCAGCACCGAGTTCTCCACCGCCGGCACGATGCCCTTCGTCACGCTGGTGATGAAGTACTTGCAGTACTGCGGCGCGCTCACGCAGCCGTCAGTGTCCACCCAGTACATGTTCACCTTCTGGCTGCCGACCGCGTTGTCCTCATCCTGGACCGCCTTCGCGGCGCCCAGTCCGACGCCACCGGCGACCGGGAAGATGATGTCCGCGCCTTCGGTGATGAACGTCTGGGTGAGCGTCTGGCCGGTCGTCTGGTTGGTGAAGTTGCCGGTGAAGGAGCCCTTCTGGGTCTGCTCGTTCCACCCGAGCACCTGCACGTGCGTGCCGTGCTGCTTGTTGTAGTACTGCACGCCATCCCAGAAGCCGTCCATGTAAATCGTCACGGTGCCGATGTCTTCACCGCCGAACGTGGCCACCTTGCCGGTTTTGGTCATACCCGCGGCCAGGTAGCCGCCGAGGAAGCCGTCCTGCACGGTGTTGAACACCAGCTGGTCGATGTTTTTCTCCACCGTGCCCGTCAGGCACCCCGACGCGTACGAGCAGTCCACGATCGCGAACTTCTGGGTCGGGTGCGCCTTGGCCGCGGCCTCGGTCGCGGCGGCCATCAGGAAGCCGACGGTGACGATGATGCCGCAGTGCTCGCTGAGGAACGCGTTGATATTCGGCGTGTAGTCGCTTTGCGTCGTCGACTGCAGGTACTTGACGGTGACGTTGCTGTCGGCGGTCGCGGCCGTCTGCATGCCCTGCCACGACGAGGCGTTGAACGACCTGTCGTCGATGCCGCCGGTGTCGGTGACCATGCAGCCGAGGAACTTGGCTGAGGCAGCCGCCGTGCTGGTCGTCGAGCTGGTTGTGCTGGTGGATGACGGCGAACTGGTGCTGCTGCCGCACGCGGCGATCACCAGCGTGGCTGATACGGCCAGCGCCGCCATGGCCCATGCGCTGTGTTTCACGCTTACCTCCACTGGACCAGCGCACCCCGGCGGCTGGCCTCGCATTCGTCCTAGGTTGTCCCGCAGGTTATGCCCCGTCGTCTTGCCAGGGAAGGGGACATGGGGCTATCTGGCCTGCTCGTTGCCGAATCGGAACCCGATCATGATGGAATTGCTGGCCTGCCGGACATACCGGCGGGGCTCCTGCCAGGCGCCTTGGTGCTTTCCTACAGGCTGGATCCGGCCGACGACGAGGACCCGGACGAGACGCGCGGTCAGGGCCTCCACGCTGGGCACGAAACCGGCCCAGGCCCGATCGGGCGAAGAATCGTAACCAAACCCCAACTTCTTCCCGCGTGGGGCCCTGGGAAGTAGTTTGGGCATGCTGATTAACAGAGTCTTATGCTCGAGCGCGGCTCGCTTCCCTGGCGCAGCCGTGCGGATGACATGGGAGGGTCCGCGTGGATAAGGCAACCGTGCAGCCTGACCCGCGCGGACCCGGTAACCCCAAGGACCACGACCAGCACCCCAGCGGTTACCAGGCCGGCGCGTGACCGTCGACTGGCCGCGCTTGCGTGCCGCCGCGCTCGCCGCGGCCGGTCGAGCCTACGCGCCCTACTCCGGGCTGCGGGTCGGTGCGGCGGCCCAGGTTTCCGACGGGCGGATCGTGGTCGGCTGCAACGTGGAGAACGCCTCGTACGGCCTGACCCTGTGCGCCGAGTGCGGCCTGGTCAGCGCGCTTCACGCCGCCGGGCCGGCGCAGGCCTCCGGCCCCCCGCCCGCCTTGGTGGCCGTCAGCGTGGTGGCCGGCGACGGGGAGCCGCTGCTGCCCTGCGGCCGCTGCCGCCAGCTGCTGCTCGAGGCCGGCGGCGGCGACCTGCTGGTCGACACCGCTCAGCGCCCGGTCGAGCTGAAGGCCCTACTCCCCGCCGCGTTCACCAGCGCAGACCTGTCCGGCCGAAGGGAGCCTCGGTGACCGACGCGGTCACCTTGATCAGGACCAAGCGGGACGGGTACCGTCTCGCCGACGATGACATTACCTGGCTGTTCGAGGCTTACGCCAAAGGCGAGGTGGCGGACGAGCAGATGTCCGCGCTGCTGATGGCGATCTACTTCCAGGGCCTCGACGCCGCCGAGCTCAGGACGTGGACCGCGGCGATGATCGCCTCCGGCGACCGCCTCGACCTGTCCTCGATCGGCAGGCCGACCGTGGACAAGCACTCGACCGGCGGGGTGGGGGACAAGGTCAGCCTGATCCTCGCGCCGCTGGTGGCCAGCTGCGGCGCCGCCGTCCCGCAACTGTCCGGCCGCGGCCTCGGCCATACCGGCGGCACGCTGGACAAGCTCGAGTCGATCCCGGGGTTCCGCACCGCGCTGACCCCGCGGGAAACCCTCGACGTGCTGGCCGAGACCGGCTGCGTGATCTGCGCCGCGGGCTCCGGCCTCGCGCCGGCCGACCGCAGGCTGTACGCGCTGCGGGACGTGACCGCGACGGTCGAGTCCATCCCGCTGATCGCCAGCTCGATCATGTCGAAGAAGATCGCCGAAGGGACCAGCGCGCTCGTCCTGGACGTCAAGGTGGGTATCGGCGCCTTCATGGGAAGCCTCGGCAGGGCGCGCGAACTGGCCGAGGAGATGGTCGCCCTCGGCGAGGAACACCAGGTGCGCACCCGGGCCCTGCTGACGGCGATGGACGCCCCGCTTGGCCGCGCGGTGGGCAACGCCGTGGAGGTGGAGGAATCGGTGGCCGCGCTCAGAGGCGACGGGCCGTCCGACCTGATGCGGGTAACGCTCGCGCTGGCCGAGCAGATGCTCGCGCTCGCGGGCATCGAGGCCGACCCGGCGGCCGCCCTCGCCGACGGCCGCGCCTACCGCACGTTCCGGGCCATGGTCAGCGCGCAGGGCGGCGACCCGGACGCGCCGCTCCCGCGGGCGGCGCACGTCATCCAGGCCCTGCCCGCGCCGGCCGACGGCTGGCTGGCCGACTTGGATGCCCTCAAGGTGGGGACGGCGGCGTGGCGGCTCGGCGCGGGTCGGGCCAGGAAGGAAGACCGGGTCAGCGCGACGGCCGGCGTGATCTGCCTGGCCAAGCCGGGCGACCGGGTCCGGGCCGGGCAGCCGCTGGTTGAGCTGCGTACCGACCAGCCCGAACGCTTCGGCCCGGCGCTGGCCGCCCTCGAGGGCGCGATCGCGGTCACCGAGCAGAACCCCCGGGCGGCGCTCTCCCCGGTCATCGAGTGCATCCCCGCCGCATAGCACAATGGTCAAATGCCGACACTTGCTGAGATCCGGGCCGCCCCGAAGGTCCTGCTGCACGACCACCTGGACGGCGGCCTGCGCCCGCAGACCATCCTCGAGCTGGCCCGCGAGACGGGCTACACCGACCTGCCCGGGGACAACGCCGAAGAGCTGACGCAACGGCTGACCGAGGGCGCGCACCGCGGTCACCTCGAGGTCTACCTGGATGCGTTCCGGCACACGGTCGCGGTCATGCAGACCCCCGACGCGCTGCGGCGGGTGGCCGCGGAATGCGCCGAGGACCTGGCCGCCGACGGCGTCGTCTACGCCGAAGTCCGGTTCGCGCCGGAACTGCACACCGAGCGCGGGCTGGGCCTGGACGAGGTGGTCGAGGCGGTGCTCGACGGGTTCCGGATGGGCGGCGCTGGCCGCGGGATCACGGTGTACGCCCTGCTCACCGCCATGCGCACGGCGGCCAGGTCGCTCGAGATAGCCGAACTCGCCGTCCGGCACAGGGACGAGGGCGTGGTCGGCTTCGACATCGCGGGCGCCGAGGCCGGCTGGCCCCCGAGCAGGCACCTGGATGCGTTCCAGTACATCAAGCGGGAGAACTTCCACTTCACGATCCACGCGGGCGAGGCGTTCGGGCTGCCGTCGATCTGGGAGGCCGTGCAGTGGTGCGGCACCGAGCGGCTCGGTCACGGCGTCCGCATCGCGGATGATATCCAGATCAGCCCGGAAGGCAATGTGCGGCTGGGCCGGCTGGCGGCCTACATCCGGGACCGCCGCATCCCGCTCGAGATGTGCCCGACCTCGAACGTCCAGACCGGCGCGGCCCCGTCGATCGCGCAGCATCCGATCCGGGTGCTCCGCCAGCTTCAGTTCCGCGTGACGGTGAACACCGACAACCGGCTGATGAGCCAGGTCACGCTCAGCTCGGAGTTCTACCGGCTGGCCGAGGAGTTCGGCTACGGCTGGCCGGACGTCGAGTGGCTGACCGTGAACGCGATGAAGAGCGCGTTCGCGGGCTTCGACGAGCGGCTCCGTCTCATCAACACGGTCATCAAGCCGGGTTTCGCCACCGCCCGCGCCATGAGCGACGCCGTCGTCCCGGTCAGTATGCTGGAAGCCCGCAACCCCGCTTAAGACCTTTTTTCCGAACGGACAGTGGTTCTACCGCGCATCACCTGCCACGCTTCCGGCCTAACGCACTACACGTGAGCGCCAGGATTCGGCATGATGGAAGCTGGCCACTGGTTCTGGTCATACGGGGTCAGGGAGGCCGATGACGATGCCGCAGCCGGGAGCCGAACCGCTGCGCCGATGGGACCCCGAGAACATCGGGCCGTACGTGATACTGGGCCGCCTCGGCGCCGGGGCGATGGGCCAGGTGTACCTGGGACGGTCGGCGGCCGGCCGGCTGGTCGCGGTGAAGACCATCAGGGTCGAGCTGGCCGAGGAGGCCGGGTTCCGCACTCGTTTCGCCCAGGAGGTGGCGGCCGCCCGCCGGGTGAGCGGGGCCTTTACCGCCGCCGTGGTCGAGGCCGACCCCGAAGCCGACGTACCCTGGCTGGCCACGGCGTACGTCCCGGCCCCTTCGCTGAGCCGGCTGGTCCAGGCCTGCGGCCCGCTGCCGGTCGGGACGGTCCGGTGGCTGGCCGCCGGCTGCGCCGAGGCGCTCGAGTCCATCCACGGCGCCGGGCTGGTGCACCGGGACCTGAAGCCGTCGAACGTGCTGATCGCGTCCGACGGGCCGCGGGTGATCGACTTCGGCGTGGCCCGGGCCACCGAGCGGATCGAGCTCACCACCTCGCGCGGAGCCGTGGGCACGCCCGCCTACATGGCGCCCGAGCAGGCCAGGGACGTCCACCAGGCGTCGGTGGCCAGCGACGTGTACTCGCTCGGCGCGACGCTGTTGTTCGCGGCGACCGGGCATCCGCCCTACCGCGGCGACACGGCGATGGACGTGCTGGCCCGGCTGGCGACCGAGGAACCCGACCTTTCCGGCCTGCCCGATGAGCTCACCGGGCTCATCGACGCCTGCCTGCAGCGCGTGCCGCGGATGCGCCCGACGTCGTCCGCGGTGCTGGCCCAGCTGGGGCAGTTCACCGAGGCCCGGACCCTGCGGGTGGGCCCCGCCGAGGAGCACTCCTACCTGCCCGAGGCGGCGATGGCGCTGATCGGGGATTACCAGCGGGTCCCCCAGCTCACCGCGGCCGGGGGCCACGGCCTGCCCGGCGACGATTTCAGCTCAGACGCCACGTCCGCCTCGTACACCGAGCTGCCCGCCTCCTACAAGCCGGCTCCCCGGCGTCGTCACGAGCGGGCCCGGTCGGACGACGCGGCGCCCGGCCGGCCTCTGCCTGGCTGGCGCCGGTGGATCAGGGCTCACCTGGCCTGGGTCGGCTGGGCCTCCGCCGGGGCGGTCCTGGTCGTGGTGGGAGTCGTCCTCGGCGCGTCGCTCAGCAGTTCGGGCAGCCCGGGCACGAGCCAGGCGCCGCCGCCGCCACCCCCGCCCCCCGGGACCGTGTGCGGTCACTCGGGCCAGGCCGGCCAAGGCCCGGGCCTGTGCATGGTGGACCGGAGCGAGGGCGACGCCAGCGCCGCGTTCGCCGTGCGCGGCAGCGGCTTCGCCCCGGGGACGACCGTGATGTTCACGCTGTCCGAGGTCGGGCCGCCGCCGGCGCAGAAGACCCTGCTCAGCACCACGTCGCCGTACCACGCGGTCGTCCGCGCGGACGGGACGTTCCAGGTCACGGTCAGCCAGCTCTACGCCGACCCGCTGCCGCTGGGGGAATTCACGGTCACCGCGGCCGGATCCGGTGCCAGCCAGGCCACCACGCAGTTCATCGTGATCCCGTCGGGTTCGCCGCCGGGCGGGTGATCACCCCTGGGTCCACCACAGGTCTTCCTGGCGGGAGCGCCACGCCGGATCGGCCAGCCGGCCCAGGTCGGCGGAGGTGATGATGCCGTGCTCGATCAAGATCCTTACCGCCACCTCGTCCGAGAGCCGGACGTCGGCATCGCCCCGTGAGGCCAGCCCGCGGTCGCTGATCTTCCGCCGCAGCACCTTGATGTGCTCGGCTACGCGTGCCGACAGCAGGTCGCGGAACTCGGCGTCGGTCTCGAACCGCTCGAGCTCGTGATACGCGCCGGTCACCTCCAGGGCACTGCGGGCGATTTCCGGCGTCCGCGGCAGCGGCGTTGTAGCGCTCGGGTCGAGCAGCCAGGGCCGGCACCACAGCAGCGCCACCAGGAAGAGCTTGGTCATCGGGTCGAGGTAGAGCGGCAGGACCGTGCCCTCTCCGTCCGGCTGAACCTCATCGCCGGTCCCGTCGGGCTGGCGCTGACCGGTGACCGTCACGGACAGCGGCTGCCCGTCGTCGAGCATCGCGCGCGAACCGACCAGGGCGGTTCCCGCGTGCAGCAGCCAGCCTCCGGCGGGCTCGCCGTCGTCCTCCAGCCGCGGCAGCCTGATCCGGTACCCCTCGCCCTCCACGTAGAGCGCGTGCGTGTGGCTGATGTTGGCGATCCACGCGCCGGCCGCCAGCGCGGCCACGATGCCCGCCCGCCGGGACAGCCCGCGCCCGGCCGCGATGGCCAGGTCCACCTCCGGCCCGCGGCCGAAGACCAGCTGGCTTCCCTCGGTGATCCGCACTTCCTCACCTGATGCCGTGCACACGTGCGCGCTCACGGCCATGACCGGGTCTCCGGGATATGGCGCAACATAGGCGTCCTGCCTGCGGTATGTCCGCATCGATGGCGGTCTGGCCAGTCAGTGTTCATTCGGGTGGGTCGCGTTATCGCAAATTTACATCTGGTCCTCGCCGGCCGCCCGGACCGGCCGTTCTACCGGCTCGTGCTGGCCACGGGGGACGACCCCCGACCCCCCGAAGGGCCGGTGCTCTTCAGTTGGTTCGCAATAACGCTCTCTGGGGCGGATTCTGATCGCCCGGCGCAGGCTGGACAAACCCCGGATTCGGGGATTCCCGCGCGCGGATTGTCCTGGTTAGCTACGAGCGGCAGGGTGCCGGGTTCTGCTGCGGTGGCACCGTCCGTCGCGGGTGCCGGGGGGGCGTAAACCCGCGGGCAGGGCGTGGCCGTGATGGTTAGCCGCGACAGGCCCGGCGCCCCGCCCGAGCGGCCGGCTAGATCTGGCCGAACAGGCGGTCGCCCGCGTCGCCCAGCCCGGGCACGATGTACCCCCGGTCGTTCAGCCGCTCGTCGACGGCCGCGGTGACCACGCGAACGCCCGCGCCGCCGTCGGCGAAGGTCTCCTCGACCCGCCGCAGGCCTTCGGGCGCGGCCAGCAGGCAGATCGCCGTCACCGACGCGGCACCGCGGCTGACGAGCATGGTGATGACCGTGGCGAGCGTGCCGCCGGTGGCCAGCATGGGGTCGAGGACGAACGTGTCCCGGTGGGTGAGGTCGGTGGGCAGCCGGTCCGCGTACGTGGACGCGACCAGCGACTCCTCGTCCCTGCGCAGCCCCACGAAGCCGACGTCGGCCATGGGCAGCAGCCGCGTCATGCCGTCCAGCATGCCGATGCCAGCCCGCAGCACGGGCACGATGAGCGGTTTCGGCCGGGCCAGCTTGACGCCTTGCGCGATGCCCACGGGCGTGTTGACCGACACGGGCTGTACCCGTATCTCGCGGGTCGCCTCGTAGGCGAGCAACGTCACCAGTTCAGCGGTCAGGCTGCGGAAGGTCGCAGTGTCGCTGGTGACGTCGCGCAGCGCGGTGAGCTTGTGGGTGACCAGGGGATGATCGACGACGAGCGTGCGCATAGCAAGCAAGTGTGGCAGGCCGAGGCGCCTGGGGCTACCGGTACCCAGCCTCAGCGTCGGGGCGGGCCATGGGCGTCCGCGCCGACGCGCGGGAGCGGGCCAGGTCCACCTCGATCCGGCGCGCGGTGGAGAGCAGGGGCGGCAAGAACTCATCCACGATGGCGTTCAGCGTGCGCCGGCCGGCGTGCGTGGAAATGTTGATCGCGGCGATGACCTGGCGGTCGGCGTCGCGGATGGGCGCGGCGATCGAACGCAGTCCCTCCTCGAGCTCCTGGTCCACGAGCGCCCAGCCCTGGACCCGTATCTTGTGCAGCTCGCGGCGCAGCGCGGTCGCGCTGGTGATGGTGTGGCCGGTGAGGCCGCGCAAGCTGGCCGAGCTCAGGTATTCGTCGAGCCACTCGTCAGGTTGCGCGGCGAGCAGCACCCGGCCCATCGAGGTCGCGTAGGCCGGGAACCTGGTACCGACGCTGATCGTCACGGTCATGATCCGCTTGGTCGGGACCCGGGCGATGTAGACCACGTCGTCCCCGTCTAGTTCGGAGACCGAGGAGGACTCGTGCACCTGCTCGACAAGCTGCTCCAGGTGCGGCATCGCGACCTCGGGCAGGGTCAGGCTGGACAGGTACGCGTAGCCGAGTTCGAGGATCTTGGGACGAAGCGCGAACCTGCTCCCGTCGCTGCGCATGTAACCCAGCTGAACCAGCGTGCGCAGGAAACGCCGGGCCGCGGCCCGGCTCAGGCCGGTGCTCGCGGCCACCTCGCTCAGGGTCAGTTTAGGATGATCCGCGTCAAAGGCGCGGATCACCGAAAGGCCGCGCTCGAGTGACTGCACGAAGTCCCCGTCATGACCCTGTTCCTGGCTGTCAGTCAATAGGGCCTCCTGCTCGGTCGCTTGACATCATAGACCTGGCCCCATTCGTTCGCTGTCTGAACTATCGTTCGTCTTACGTACGAGCACAGAGGAGTGGACATGACCGCGGGTCGGCTTCGGTATGGGCGTTACCGCTAGCACCCAGGTCGGCATCGTGGGCGCCGGGCCGGCCGGCCTGCTGCTGTCCCACCTGCTGGCCCTGCGCGGCGTCGACTCGATCGTGGTGGAGAACCGCAGCCGGGCCTACTGCGAGGCGCGCCAGCGCGCCGGGCTGCTTGAGGCGGGAACGGTCGAACTGCTCCGCGCGGTCGGCCTCGGCGACCGGATGGACGCCGAGGGCCTCGAGCACGGCGGGATCTACCTGCAGTTCGCCGGGGAACGGCACCACATCGACTTCCGCGACCTGACCGGTGGCCGCTGGGTGACGATCTACGCGCAAACCGAGATCGTCAAGGACCTGATCCGGGCCAGGCTCGCCGCCGGAGCCCGGCTTGAGTTCGAGGTCTCGGACACCGAAGTCGCCGATCTTCACACCGACCGTCCGGTGCTCCGCTTTACCGACGCTGGCGGGACGCGGCACCAGGTCAGCTGCGACGTGATCGCCGGCTGCGACGGATTCCACGGCATCTGCCGGGATTCCGTGCCGCCGGGCCTGATCCGGATCGCCGAGCGCGGTTATCCGTACTCCTGGCTCGGCATCCTGGCCACGGTGCCTCCGTCCACCGACGAGCTCATCTACTCCCGTCACGAGGACGGATTCGCGCTGCACACCATGCGCACGCCGCAGGTCAGCCGGCTCTACCTGCAGGTACCCGCCGACGAAGACATCGCGCGATGGCCCGATGACAGGATCTGGGACGAGCTGCGGCACCGGCTCGGCGTGCCCGGCTGGGAGCTGAAGGAAGGCCCGATCACGGAGAAGGCGATCTCGCCGATGCGCAGCTTCGTCGCCGCGCCGATGCGCCACCAGCGGCTGTTCCTGGCCGGCGACGCGGCGCACATCGTGCCTCCGACCGGCGCCAAGGGCCTCAACCTGGCCATCGCCGACGTGACCGTCCTGGCCAGGGCGCTGACCAGCCTGGTGGGCGAGGCCAATCCGGAACCGGCCAACGCGTATTCGGACACCTGCCTGCGCCGAGTCTGGCGGGCCACGCATTTCTCGTGGTGGATGACGTCCATGCTGCACGTGGACCCGCATCCCGACCCGTTCGAGGCCGACCTGCAGCTCGCTCAGCTGCGTTACGTCATCGCCTCCCGCGCGGCCGCCACCACCCTGGCCGAGAACTACACCGGCTACTTCCCCCTGCGCTGGCCATAGCCGGAACCAGCTGACGGGGTACGGATAAGTCCAGTCAGCAGATCAGGAGGTGGGCAGTGATCAGCAGCGGGTCAGATCAGCGGCCGGCGCCAGCCCCCGCACCCAGCTACACCGAGAAAACCGCTCTCAGCCTGTCCGGATGGGCGATGGCGGGGGCGGCGGTCCTGCTCGCAGCGGCGGGCGCCGGGGTGCTCGCCACCGGCGTCGCCGACGCGGCCACGCCGGTGACGGTCGTGGGCGCCCTGCTGGTGGCGGCGGGTATCGCCGTGGCGCGCGGGCTCACCCCGGTACTCCCCGGCCAGGCCCGAGTGGTCCTGCTGCTGGGCCGCTACATCGGCACGATCCGGGCCGACGGCTTGCGGTGGGTCAACCCGGCCGCCAACCGGCTGAAGGTCTCGACCAGGGTCCGCAGCCACGAGACGGCCGTCGCCAAGGTCAACGACGCCGACGGCAACCCCGTCGAGATCGCGGCGGTCGTCATCTGGCGGGTCCAGGACACCGCCAAGGCATCGTTCGGCGTCGACGACCTGACCGGGTTTGTCGCCGCCCAGGCCGACGCCGCGGTCAGGCAGGTCGCGACCAGCTACCCCTATGACGGGCACTTCGCGGGGCAGATGTCGCTCCGCGAGAACGCGCGGGAGATCACCGCGGAACTTGCCGCCGGGATCGCCGACCGCGTGCAGGCGGCCGGGGTGACGATCATCGACTCGCGCCTCACCCGGCTCGCCTACGCGCCGGAGATCGCGCACGCCATGCTGCGCCGCCAGCAGGCCAGCGCCGTGGTCGCGGCCAGGCAGCGGATCGTGGATGGCGCGGTCGGCATGGTCGAGTCGGCCCTGTCCCGGCTCGCCGTCGGCGGCCTGGTCGAGCTCGACGAGGAGCGCAAGGCCACGATGGCCAGCAACCTGCTGGTCGTCTTGTGCAGCGAGCAGGCCACGCAACCCGTGGTCAACACCGGCACGCTCTACCAGTAGATGCGGCGCCGGACCAGGTCAGTGGCCGGGAATCCGGGGTGCCCGCAGGGGTGCGATAACCCGAGACCGAGATGGTGCCGCGGACGCAGCGCACGGGCCAGCAGCGCCGATAGCGCCGCGGCGACTCCGGTCTCGGTCAGCGAGAGCGGCGCGGTGAAGCTGCGCTCGCTGCCGAGCAGGTGCAGCGCCCACAGCCGGTGCCTGAGCGTGTAGAGCTCGTTGCGCACGGCGCTGGCCAGGCCGGTCCCGGCGGCCGACGCCCAGCCCTCCACGCCGTGGATGTCAGTCAGCCGCCTGGTCAGCTCGTCGTACCCGGTCGGCCCGCTGGTCAAGATGACGAGCAGCGCGGCCTCGCGTACCGCGACGGAGAAGTCGGGCTGCGGTCCGTCGTCGGGCCCGATCAGCGCGGCCGTGCCGATGTGCCACCTCGCGACGGGGTCCGTCGCCATCAGCTTGCCGGTCTTGGTCAGCACCAGGCGGGTGCGGCTGCGGCGGATGGCGCCCATCTCGCCTTGCGCCATGCCGCGCAAGGTGTGCAGCGGAAAGACGTCCATTTCCTGGCGCAGGGTGCCGGCCAGCTGATCCCGCCAGCCGAACGTGTCGACCGCCTCGCTGACCAGGGCGGGCGCGATGTAATGACGAGTGGTGAGCCGCAGTCCCTCGTCCGCGCGGCCCAGCAGCCATCCCAGCGTGGGCAGCGGGTCGTCGGGGCGGACCGGCGGCTCGAGCAGGCGCGGAATGAGCCCGCAGGCCATCCGCGACCGCTCGCCCAGCCGGCCGTGCGACCACGCGTCGATACGCTCGGCGCTGATCCGCCCCAGCCAAGTGTCGCCGCCCCCGCCGGGGGCCAAAGGGGGATGGGTCCCCCCGAACGGGCGGGTCCGGGGGGGTCGTCCCCCCGGGGCAGTACCGCTCAGCCAGCGGTTGACGATCTGGCTGCGCTTGGTCCGCCAGCCTCGGGCGCCCACGCTCAGTTCGCCCGAGGCAAAGGCCAGCTCGAGCGCGGCCGCGCAGGCGTCGTACGCCGCGCGCTCGGCCGATCCCATGACCGAACCCCAGGCGATCAGGTCCGTGTCCGGCGGCGCCGCGTTCGAGGCCTCGATGGCCTTGGTATAGGCGGCGATCCCCTCCTCGCGGCCGCCCGCGTAGGCGGTGATGACCCGCTCGGTGCTCGCGGATGAGCAGACGCCGGCGTAACGGTCCAGGTCGGCCAGCGTGAACAGCCGGCCGAGGGCCTTCGCTACCCCGACCCGGCCCGGCGTGGACATCGGCCACTTGACCGGGAGCGCGTACCAGAGGAATTCCTGCAGGCGCAGCAGCGAGATGACCTCCAGGCCCTCGTCCCCGGTGAGCCAGGCCAGGGCGGCTCTGGCGTCACCGGCTGCCTCCGGGTCCTCGCGCGTCAGGGTCTCGAGGGCCTGGCTCTCTGTCAGCATCGGATTCGCCGCGTGAACCCGTGCCCTTTCGCGGCCCGGGAGGACACGCCGCTTCACCTCCAAGTAAGTGTCCGTAGACGTCAGGCGGACAGTCTGCCGTACTTCGATACCCGAGCCTAGTGGCGCTTAGCCGGACCGGGCCGGGATTCGTCGCGGTAGGGCATCATGGTCGGGTGCCCGGAATCTATGACGAGCCGGAGTTCTACGAGGCCGCGTGCGCCTACCGGGACGTTCCGGCTGAGGTGGACGCTTTGCTCCGGTGGTCCGACAGGCACCGGGACCGTGCCGCGGGACCGTTGCAGTCGGTGCTGGAACTCGCCGCGGGACCCGCGGAGCACGCGCGCGAGCTGGCCCGCCGCGGTCTTGACGTCACCGCGCTCGATCTCAGCACGGCGATGGGCGCGCGCGCCCGGGATCTGGCCGCGGCGGCCGGGGTCAGCCTGAGCGTCGTCGAGGCGGACATGCGGGACTTCAGCCTGCCCCGCCGCTTCGACCTCGCCATCACCATGCTCAACTCGCTGTGCCACCTGCTGACCCTCGATGACCTGCTCCAGCACCTGACCTCGACCGCGCGCCATCTGACCGGCGGCGGTCTGTACATCGCCGAGCTCGCGCATCCGGCGGACTACTTCGCCGCTGAACGCAGGACCAGCAGCGAGTGGAGCACCGAGGTCGAGACGGGCACGGTCACCGTGCGCTGGGGCGGCGGGACGGACCGGATCGACCCCGTGACGCAGATCACCAGGGAACACGTCAGCGTCACCTATCGCAAGCGAAGCGGCCCGGTGCGCACGGTGACCGACGTGGTGCCGAACCGGTTCTGGACCGCGACCGAGCTGCTGGCCGCGATCCGCCTGGCGGGCGGGTTCACGGTCGCGGCCCGCTACGGGGATTTCGACAACGACTCGCCCGTTGACGCGCCGGAGGCGTGGCGGATGATCCTGGTCCTGCGCCGCGAGTAGGCGCCCCGGCCGTCCCGCGGTCCGGCCGGCCACCTCAGCGCGGTCCTCTGCGCGGTCGTCCGTGACGCCGGACCGGCCCCGCCGACCGCGACGAGCACGCCGGTGAGGACCAGCGCCACTCCGACCAGCTGAAGCGCGGACGGCCGCTCGCCCAAGATCACGTAGCTGAGCCCCACCGAACCCGCCGGCTGCACCAGCAGCAGCGCCCCGATCATCGCGGCGGGCAGCCGCGGCATCGACACGGTGATCAACAGCCAGCCGATGACCTGCGAGGTCAGGGCGAGCAGGGCGAGCCAGCCCAGCGCCGGCCAGGGCGAAGCACCCGGCCCGAACCGGAAGTCGTGCAGCAGGAATCCTCCGGCCGCCGCGGCGACCGTCGCGCCCGCCGTGGCCTCGAAGAGCACGCCGGCCACCGCGGGCCGCGGGCCGGCCGTCGCCCCGGCGGTGGTCCCGCCCGGGCCCTGGGACGAGGTGGCCTGCCGCAACATCAAGATGTAGATCGCGTACAGCAGAGCGACCGCCGCGCCGTACCCCACGCCCAGCGCCGGGTCGGTGCCGTAGGCCCGCGAACCCCCCACGTCGGCCAGCCCGCCGACCAGGACCAGCCCGACGAGTATGACCGGGGACGCCAGCATGAGGCTGCGGCGCGGACGCTCGCCCAGGATCAGCCACGCCAGCAGCGCGACGATGAGCACCTGCAGGTTGGTCACCACGGTGCCGAGCCCGGCGCCGATCGCGTCGATCGCGTGGCTCCACAAGATGAGGTCCCCGGCCAGGAACACGCCCGCGAGCCTGGCCAGCCAGCGGGCGCGAGGCGGCAGGCGGCGTGCCCCGCGCCTGCGCTCGACGAGGGCCAGCACCCCGAGCACGGGAAGGGCGAAGGCACACCGGCCGAGCGCGGTGAGGCTGGGCGAGGTGCCGGCCAGCCGCATCAGCACCGCCGAGCTCGAAATGCAGGCCGCTCCCGCCATCGCCAGGGCGACCGGCGGCATCGTCTTGGCCGGCATCGTGCTGTACCCTCCGCGGTCTTGCGCCACGTCATGACATCCTCCGCCATCTCGCGTCATGTCATGACCGAAAATTAGTTATGGTGGTGACGTTAGCCTGCGCCGTGCTCAGGAGTCAACGTGCTTTTTGCTCATGACACGACGGCCGCGCTGGTGCTCGCCGCCGATCTGGTCAACTCTGACGAGCTCGCGGACGTCGCCGCGCTCGAAGTGTTCCTCGACAAGCACCTTGTCGAACCACGCCGGCCCGCCCGGGCGGCCGACCTGGACGCCGTGCGGGCGCTGCGGCCCAGGCTGCGGGCGATCTGGCTGTGCACGGCCGCGGAACCTCTCGCGGAACTGGTCAACGCGCTGCTGCGTGACTCGGGCGCGCGACCCAGGCTGACCGATCACGGCGGCGGCTGGGGCTGGCACCTGCACGTCACCGATCACGACGCCGCGCTCGAGGACCGGATCGCCGCGCAGGCCGGCTTCGCGTTCGCCGACCTGGTCCGGCTGCGTGAGACGGGGCGGCTGCGGCTGTGCGAGGCGCCGGATTGCGACGCGGTCTTCGTGGACCTGTCCAAGAACCGCTCCCGCCGTTACTGCGATACGGGCAACTGCGGCAACCGCCAGCACGTGGCCGCCTACCGCGAGCGGCGCGCCGCTCGGCCCGTCGACCGGGCCGGCTGACTGGCCTAAGGCCGGAACCCGATCCAGGGATCGTAGTCGACTTCCAGCGGTTCCTGCGCCGGGCGCTCGGCCTCGGGAACGTGCTGCAGGTTGAGCCGGATCCGGTACCAGACCGAGCTGCGCCCGCGCATCCCGTCGACCAGCACGTCGCGCGGCTCGAGCAACGGCCAGACCGACGAGTGCCTGGCCTTCCAGCGTTCCAGGCCCGCCATCGCCTCGTCCTTGGTCTGCGCGCGGGCGATCTCGATGAGCGGCATCCTGCTTTGCCGCCGGCCTCTGGGGAGGTCCGGAGGGGTAGATCCCCCCCGGTCGCGGGGGGTTCCGGGGGGTCGTCCCCCCGGGCCAGCACTGCGTTTTGACGGCTGGACCCTGGGCGCCTCGCCGGACTGCTTCTCATAGTGCGGGGGCCACGGCGCGTCCGGCAGGCCCGCCGCCTCGTCCCTCGCCGCCAGCTCGAGCAGCCGGTCCAGCGATCCGGCCGCCTCGTCCATGCCCGCCCAGGGATCGCCGATGGCGGCGTACCGCGCCGGCACCGTGCCGATCGTGTACTCGGCGGGATCGCACGTGGGCACCTCTGACCAGGCCAGCGGCGCGGACACCCGGGCGTCGGGGACCGGCCGGATCGAGTAGGCGGACGCGACCGTGCGGTCCTTGGCGTTCTGGTTGTAGTCGACGAAGACCCCGTGCCGTTCCTCCTTCCACCACTTGGCGGTGGCCAGGTCCGGCGCGCGCCGCTCGATCTCCCGAGCCACCGCCACCGCCGCGCGGCGCACCTCGCCGAACGACCAACGCGGCTCGACCCGCGCGTACACGTGCAGGCCGCGCGACCCGGACGTCTTCGGCCAGCCGGTCAGCCCGAAGTCCGCCAGCACGTCCCTGGCCACCAGGGCCACGTCCCGGATCTGCGGCCATTCCACGCCGGGCACCGGGTCCAGGTCGACCCTCAGCTCGTCCGGGTGATCGAGGTCGTCAACCCGCACCGGATGCGGGTTCAGGTCGATGCAGCCGAGGTTGATCACCCACGCCAGCTGGGCCTCGTCGGTGACCACGATCTCGTCGGCGGTGCGGCCGGAGGGAAAGCGGAGCTCGACGGTCTCGACCCAGTCCGGGCGTTTCTCCGGGGCCCGCTTCTGGAAGAACGCCTCGCCTTCGGCCCCGTGCACGAAACGCTTCAACGCCATCGGCCGGCCGCCGACCCCGCCCAGGGCCCCAGCGGAAACGGCCAGGTAGTAGCGGACCATGTCGAGCTTGGTGACCCCGATCCGCGAGAAGAACACCTTGCTCGGGTTGCTGATCGCCACCTCGCGCCCCGCCAGTTCGAGGACCACCTTCGGCTCAGCCACGCCCGCCCCCCGGTGAACCGCCTCGCAGGATCTCGGCCAGGTCGAATCCGACCGGCTCCTCGAGCTGCGCGTAGGTACACGAGCGCGGTTCGCGGTCCGGCCGCCAGCGGACGAACTGCGCGGTGTGCCGGAACCGCGGGCCCTCCATGTGGTCGTAGCGGACCTCGACCACCCGCTCCGGGCGCAGCGGGACGAACGACAGGTCCTTGTCCGCGTTCCACCGGCTGGCCATCGCCGCCCGCGGGGTTCGCTGGCCGGCCTCGTGCTCGGCCCAGTTCCACGGATGCGCGTCGAAGGTGGTGACCAGCGGCTGCATCTCCTTGAACAGCTCGATCCGCTGCTCCATCGGGAACGCGCCGATTACGCCCACGCTGGCCAGCTTCCCGTCGTCCTTGTACAGGCCGAGCAGCAGCGACCCGATGCGGTCCTCGCCGCTCTTATGCACCCGGTAGCCTGCCACCACGCAGTCCGCGGTGCGCTCGTGCTTGATCTTCTTCATCACCCGCTTGTCCGGCTCGTACGCCCCGGCGGCGGGCTTGGCGATCAGCCCGTCCAGGCCGGCCCCCTCGAACCGGCCGAACCAGCCGGCCGCCACCGACCGGTCCGTGGTGGCCAGCGTCAGGTGGATGGGCGAGGCCGCCCCCGCCAGCGCGGCCTCCAAGGCCGCCCGGCGCTCGGCGAACGGCCGTTCCATGTAATCCTGCGAGCCCAGCGCGAGCAGGTCGAACGCGATGAAGTGCGCCGGCGTCTGCTCCGCGAGGAGCGAGACCCGGCTCGCCGCCGGGTGGATGCGCAGCTGCAGCGCATCAAAATCCAGCCGCCGACCGGAAGCGTCCGGGACCACGACCTCCCCGTCGATCACGCACCGCTCCGGCAACTCCGCGCGGATCGCCGCCACCAGCTCGGGGAAGTAGCGCGTCATCGGCCGCTCGTTCCGGCTGCCGATCTCGACCTCATCGCCGTCGCGGAACACGATCGACCGGAAGCCGTCCCACTTCGGCTCGAACACGTAGTCCCCGACCGGGATGGCATCGACCGGCTTGGCCAGCATCGGCGCCACCGGCGGGTTGACAGGAAGATCCATGCCCCCAGCTTCCGTGATCAAAGCGGTACTGCCACTAGCTAAGTCGATCATGCCGCGCTGGCCAAATAAGGCGCGGCCCAGGCCTCGCTGCGCTGCCACAGCTCGTGGCCGAGTTCGGGCGTGGCGACCGGGCTGGCGGCGCGTTCCGCGCACGTGTCGTAGAACAGCCCGCTGGCGTCGGCCACGTCCGGTGCGGTGGCGCAGTACAGCGACGTCGCGGCGCCGTCGGTCACCGACAGCATGCGCCTGGTGATTATCGGCCGGACCGGCCAGGGCACCCGCCGCCAGATGTCCGACGCCACCACGCCCGGGTGCAGCGCGTACGTGGTGACCCCGGTGCCCGCCGCGCGGCGGGCGAGTTCCTGGCTGAACAGCACGTTGCACAGCTTCGAGACCGCGTACTCGCGCAGCCCGGTGAGACCGCGCGCGGGCCGGCGCAGCGCCCCGAAGTCGATGCCCCGGGCGTTGTAGTGGGCGTCGCTGGCCACGGTCACCACGCGCGCCGGCGCGCTGGCGGTCAGGCAGCCGAGCAGCGCGTTGGTCAACGCGAAATGACCGAGATGATTGACCCCGAACGTCAGCTCGAAGCCCTGCCTGGTCAGCCCCCGCCGCCCCGCCACGCCCGCGTTGTTGATCAGCACGTGCAGCGGCTCGCCCCGGGCCAGGAACGCCGACGCGCACGACCGCACCGAATCCAGGTCAGCCAGGTCCAGCGGCAGCACCCCGACCGAGCCGTTCCCCGTCGCGGCGCTGATCGAGGCCGCCGCCTCCTCGCCCTTAGCCGGGGACCGGCACGCCACGTACACCC
>JASIGD010000486.1 GCA_030045295.1 Streptosporangiaceae bacterium | reverse complement strand
CATCCCGCGCTGCGGTTCAACTACCTGTCCACCCCGACCGACCGGCAGGAATGGGTCGAGGCGATCAGGATCGCCAGGACCATCTTGACCCAGCAGGCCTTCGAGGAGTACAACGCGGGCGAGCTGTCACCGGGTGAGAAGGTGCAGACCGACGAGGAGATCCTCGCCTGGGTCGCGCGGGACGCCGAGACCGCGCTGCACCCGTCCTGCACGGCCAAGATGGGCACCGATCCGATGGCGGTGACCGACCCGGCCTCGCTGCGCGTGCACGGCATCGACGGACTGCGGGTAGTCGACGCCTCAGTAATGCCCTACGTCACCAACGGCAACATTTATGCGCCGGTCATGATGACCGCGGAGAAGGCGGCCGACCTGATCCTGGGTAATACGCCGCTGCCGCCTGAGCCGGTGCCGTTCTACCGGACCGGGCAAGACAGCGGTCCGAGCAGCTGAAAGCCACGTTCGTTCGGAGGGTAGAAAGATCTCTTCTTTTTTCCGAACGGGCCGTGGTGTATCGTCCAGCACCACAACGTGGGATTCTTTATACGGCGCCTAGACAGACCAGCTGTCACGTCACGATGATCGAATTGCACCGATGGTACCCGGATCGGTGCGCAGAGCAAGGAACGAGGCGGGCATGACGATACCAAACGGGGCTCAAGGCGGCCTGGGCCAACCGGCTCCAGGAAGCGGCGGACCCGGTGCGGGACCCGCGAGCGACCCGCTACCCGAGGCGCTCATGCTGGTAAAAGGCGCGGCCGAGGCGGGCTACCGGATCAAGATCCTGGGCGGCCTCGGGGTCCGCGTCTTGTGCCCGGACTTCCCGCCCCGCCAGCGGGCGGGCCAGGATATCGACCTGGCCTGCCTGAGCAAGGGCTGGCGCAAGGTGGCCGAGCATCTGGAGAGCGCGGGCTGCGAGCCTGACAAGCGGTTCAATAACCTGAACGGCCACCAGCAGATGTACTTCACCGCGCCGTCCGGGCGGCCGATCGACGTCATGGTGGACAAGCTGTCGATGTGCCACACGCTGGACCTGCGGCCGTCGTTCGCCTCCGCCTCCCCCACCCTGGACCCGGCCGACCTGCTGCTGTCCAAGCTGCAGATCTTCGAGCTCAACCCCAAGGACGCGCACGACATCTTCCACCTGCTGTCCGGGGTCCGGGTCGGCCCCGACGGCACCCGTCCGTTCATCGACACCGACCGCTTCGGCTCCGTGCTCGCCGGCGACTGGGGCTGGTGGCGGACCGTGACCGGCAGCCTGAACAAGCTCCCCGACCTGCTCTCCTCGCAGCCCGGCCTGGCCCCGCCGTCCGCGCGGTACGATCCGCTCACGCAGGCCAAGCAGCTGCAGGAGGTGGCGGAGACGGTGCCCAAGGGGATCAAGTGGAAGACCAGGTCCAAGGTTGGCGAGCGGGTCCGCTGGTACGAACTACCCGAAGAGGTCGACCACTGATCTCGCGGCGGGACCACCGAACTACAAGGAAGGCGCGCGCACCACGATGAAAGTCTTCTTCGCCACGGACATCCATGGCTCTGAGATCTGCTGGCGAAAGTTCCTGAACGCCGCCGCCTTCTACAAGGCCGACATGGTCATCCTCGGCGGAGACGTAACCGGCAAGGTCCTGGTACCGATCCTCGCCCTGCCCGGCGCGTGGGAGGTCACGTTCGGCGGCAAGCGGATACGGCTGGAGACCAGCGCCGAACTGGAGGAGATCCAGCGCAAGATCCGCGACCGCGGGTACTACCCGGCGGTGATGGAGCCGGACGAGCTTGACTCCTTGAACGAGGCGGACGGCTCGGTGGACCGCAGGTTCACCCAGGAGATGACCAAGGGCCTGGACCGGTGGCTCGACATGGCCGAAGGCAAGCTGCACGGCGGCGAGGTCCCCTGCATCCTGAACGGCGGGAACGACGACATCTGGGAGATCGACGACATCATCGAGCGGTCCCCGAACGTGAGCTTCGGCGAGGCCAAGATGATCGACATCGGCGGCTTCTACCTGGTCTCGATGGGCTGGACCAACCCGACCCCGTGGAACACGTTCCGCGAGGCCCCCGAGGACGTGCTCGCGGGGAAGATCGACGCGGTCGTGTCGCAGATCCCCGACATGGAGCGGGCGATCTTCAACTTCCACGCGCCGCCGTACGGCACCGGGCTGGACGAGGCGCCCGCGCTGGATGAGAACCTGCGGCCGACTCACGGCGGCGCGGTGATGAAGCCGGTGGGTTCGACCGCGGTGCGGGCCGCCATCCTCAAGTACCAGCCGATGCTGTCGGTCCACGGGCACATCCACGAGAGCAAGGGCGTCAAGAAGCTCGGCCGGACCCTGGCGATGAACCCCGGCAGCTCGTACACCGACGGCGTGCTGCAGGGCGCGCTTTTGGACCTGAACGAGAAGAAGGGGAAGGTCGCGAGGTACATACTGGTGAACGGCTGAGGCCAGGCCGAGGGGTTCGTGGCCGTGATCCGGTTTGCGCTGGGGCAGCGGGCTGTCCGGCCGGCGGGCCGTCCAGGCAGCGGGCCGTACGGGCGGCGGGTCATGGCTTGGCCCGGGCAACGTCAGCGTTATTTGCTGAGCGGCCAGCCGGCGCGGCGAGTGAACCGCCAACTTCGCCGACCGCATGCCCCCGATGACCTCGGAGCCCTATATTGACGGATGAATGCGCTCAGACGTAATTCGCTAACCGCCCTCCAAACCGACAAAACGGATAAACCTGGATAACCGGAGGATACATATGGCGGCAGGAGCACTGGGGGAAGAGAGACCGACACTCTTCCTCCGCAAGGCGACCGGCCTGGTCCGCGGCTGGTCCGTGCGCGACTCGTTGATCTACGCCTGCCTGGCGACCAACTTCGTGACGCTCGGCCTGTACGAGTTCACCTTCGCCGGGCCGGCGTTCCCGAACGGCCAGCTGATCACGGCCGTGGTCATCTCGGGAATCTGGGTTTCGTTCCTGGTGGTCGCCTACTCCGGGCTCGTGGTCACGATCCCGCGGGCCGGCGGCGACTACGTCTGGCAGACCAGGATCCTGGGCAGCGGCATCGGCTTCGTGATGGCCGTGACCGGATGGTGGTTCATCCTCTGGCTGTGGGCGCCGATCTACGGCAACATCTTGTCGGTTCAGCTGTTCGAGCCGCTGTGGGCGACGATGAAGTGGACCTGGCCGACCGGCGGGGCGGCGTGGTTCGGCACGCACAACGGGATCTTCATCGTGACGCTGATCACGATCGCACTGGCCGGCATCCTGGTCTCCATCGGTATGGCCGGGTACGCGAAGGTCCAGCGGTGGTGCTTCATCGGCGGCCTGATCGGGTTCCTGGTCATCGCGATCCTGCTGCTGTTCAACTCGCACGCCGACTTCGTCGCGGCGTTCAACCGCGAAGGGCTGCACCTGTTCGGCGTCAAGAACGCCTACGCGGCCACCAACCACGCGGCCGCCAAGGCGGGTTACACGACATCCCCGCTCAGCTTCGGGCCGCTCGGGCCGACGATGCTGCTCGTCCCGGCGATGATGTTCTTCATCTTGTGGCCGAACTGGGGCACCACGCTGTACGGCGAGGTGCGCGGCGCGAGCGACTTCAGGCGGGTCTTCAGCGGCATGTTCATCGGCCTGTGGCTCACGGTCATCCTGACCGTGATCTGCCTGCTGCTGATCGCCAAGACCATGAGCTGGGGGTTCTACCAGAACCTCAACTCGCTCGACTACAACCTCACTCCGCAGTTCGGCATCTGGCCGTACCCGTTCTTGTTCGCGGGCTGGCTGGTGAACAACACCGCGTTCCAGGCGATCCTGATCTTGGTGCTCAGCTTGTGGTTCTTCGGCTGGGTGGGGACCTTGTTCCTGTCCTCGACCCGGGTCATCTTCGCGGCCGCGTTCGACCGCGTGCTCCCCGACCGGGCCGCGGAGGTCTCGGAGAAGCGCAGGGTGCCGCTGTATTCGCTGCTGCTGATGCTGCTGCCGGCCGTCGGGCTGGGCGCGTTGTACGCGTACAACACGACGTTCGCCAGCTACACACTGGACGCCACGCTGGTCATCGCGGTGACGTACCTGTTCAGCTCCGTCGCGGTGATCATCTTGCCGCTGCGCAAACCGGACCTGTGGTTCGCGTCGCCGGCCAGCAAGGTCAAGCTGTTCGGCGTGCCGATCGTGCCGGTGTCCGGGGTCGTCACGCTCGCGCTGCTCGTGTACAACCTGTACGAGTGGCTGTCGAACGACCTGTACTTCGTGAACAAGGGGTCATCGCTGATCTACATGGCCGCGATGTACGTGCTGGCCATCGTCATCTACGTGGGCGCCAGGGTCATCCGCAACCGGCAGGGCATCGACCTCAGCCTCATCAACAAGGAAATCCCGGTCGAGTAGGCCTCGTTCCGGGCCCGCCCGGCATGATCGTGGACAGTTACCCCGGTATTCCCCGGGGTAACTGTCCACGATCTTTTGGAGGTGAGTCGTGGAGGCTGGCGGACGCACCGTCCTGGTGACCGGGGGTAACACCGGGATCGGGCGAGCCACGGCTTTGGCGCTGGCCGGGCAGGGGTGGCGGGTGTACGTGGCGTGCCGGTCCCCGGCTAAGGGCGAGGAGGCGGCGGCCTCGATCAGCGCCGCGACGGGGAACGGCTCGGTCGGGGTGCTGCCGCTGGACCTGGCTGACCTGGATTCGGTGCGGTCGTGCGCGTCGGCGTTCCTGGCCCGGGGCGAGCCGCTGCACATGCTGATCAACAACGCGGGCGTGGCGGGGCGGCGGGGGCTGACCAGGCAGGGCTTCGAGCTAACGTTCGGGGTCAATCATCTCGGTCATTTCGCGTTGACCAACGCGCTGCTCGGCTGCCTGACCGCCAGCGCGTCGGCGCGCGTGGTGACCGTGGCCAGCGACGCCCACTACAACGCCCGGGGCATCGACTTCGGG
>JASIGD010000485.1 GCA_030045295.1 Streptosporangiaceae bacterium | reverse complement strand
CCGCTCGAGTACCCCGAAGGGCCTTTCCGCTCGACTTGCATGTGTTAAGCACGCCGCCAGCGTTCGTCCTGAGCCAGGATCAAACTCTCCGTTGATGTCTATTCACAACCGCTCGCTTGCGCTGAGCGGGTTGCTGACACATGAGAGAGCCTCCGGGACGGCCGTACGGCCGGCTCGGAAGCGATCATGGCCGCCGTAAGTGAGGTCAGCCCGTCGCCATGACGGGCATGCCCCACTGACGGGGTTTGTGCTTTTTGTGCACTGGCTTTTAGCACGCTGTTGAGTTCTCAAGGAGCGGACGCACACCTTCGGAGGGTTCCCACCCTCCTCCAGGGCAACCATATGAGCTTACCGGGCGCGAGTCCCTTCGTCAACTCAGTTCACCAGAACTTTGCCAACTCATGAACCTGCCCTGCCCCCAGGGTAGCCTCTGGCCGAGGCCCTGCGCGCAGCACGAGCCGTAGCTAGAAGGTCTTCCTGGTGGCTCCCCGGGACCTGGCGCTTTCGCGTCCATCCCCTCGGGGCAAGGAAAACTTTAGGGGTGCTCAGCGTCTTCGTCAAATCGAACACGCGATCCGACATTAACCCGGCTCAGACGCTTTGTGACGGGTATCTGGCGCGCGGTCTGCGTCGTGCCAGGCCGCGAGGCCGTCGGCACGCAAGCTCCCGATGCGCACTCAGCAAGCAAGTAGACGACGGTAAAGCTGGACTGTCACCATCTACAACGCGGCGGGAGCCCGGTTTCATTCCGACGTGACGGCCGGCCCCTTGCCGACCGCCGTGTTTGCTGCCTGCTACCGCCGGGCGAGGGTGAGATGGGTGACGCCGCTGGGACTGTTCACGGCCTCGATCCGGAAGCGGTCTTCGAGCCCCTCCAGCCCGTCCCAGAGCCGCTCCCCGCGGCCCAGCACGATCGGCACCACGACGATGTGCAGGTAGTCGATCAGGCCGGCGGCCAGGAACTCGCGGATGGTGGACGGGCCGCCGCCGACGCGAACATCCCGGCCAGCGGCGGCCTGACCGGCCTGCGCCAGCGCCCGGGCGGGGTTGGCGTCGAGGAAGTGAAACGTGGTGCCGCCGTTCATCTGGACCGGGGGCCGGGGATGGTGGGTGAGGACGAAGACCGGGGTGTGGAACGGCGGGTTGTCTCCCCACCATCCGTTCCAGTCCTGGTCCGGCCAGGGGCCGCGGTGGGGGCCGAACTTCCCTCGTCCCATGATCTCGGCGCCGATGCCCGGCTCCCAGGCGCTGGCGAAAGCGTCGTCGATGCCGGCGCTGCCGCCGGGCTGGCCCTGCATGGCGTGGAACGTACGGGTCGCGAAAAGCCACTCGTGCAGCCGGACCCCCGCGTGCCCGAACGGGGCATCCAGGCTCTGCCCCTCACCGGTGCCGAACCCGTCCAGCGACACCGAGAAGTTGTGTACCCGCACGTGCGGCACAGTGGCCTCCGGATGTCTCACGGGTCCTCGACGACCACGACGACGGCAACGGTCCGCTTTCCCATTCGCAGCAATGCATGGTCGTTGAACAGATCGCTGGCCTTAAGTACTTGGTCTTCTGACGTGACCCGCTTGTTGTTCAGGTAGACACCGCCTTCTGCGATCGCCCTTCGGGCAGCGGACAGCGAAGGCGCAGTCCCCGCGCCGACCAGAAGGCGCGCGATAGCCGCGTCCAGGGCAGACCGGGCCACCGCGACGTGCGGCATTTCCTCGGCCATGGCTGCCCATGTCCGCCTGTCCAGCTGCGCTGGCTCAGCCTGGCCGAACGCCGCTCGGCTGGCGGCTATCGCACGGCGGGTCTCTTCTTCGCCGTGCACGAGGGCGGTGATCTCCTCGGCCAGCGCCCGCTGGCCGATCCGCGCGGCCGGGCGCTCGGCACTCCGCCGCGCCAGGTCCTCGATCTCCCCGCGAGACCTGAAGCTGAACACCCGCAGCAGGCCGGGCACTTCGGCGTCGGAGACGTTCAGCCAGAACTGGTAGAACGAGTAGGGCGACATCAGCTCGGCACTGAGCCAGATCGCCCCGCCCTCGGTCTTGCCGTACTTGGTCCCGTCCTGCTTGGTGATCAGCGGAATGGCCAGGGCGTGCACGGACGGGCCTTCGACCCGCCTGATCAGGTCCGCGCCGGCGACCAGGTTGCCCCACTGGTCGCTGCCGCCGAGCTGCAGGGTGCACCCGTAGCGCCGGTGCAGCTCGAGGAAGTCCAGGGCCTGCAGCAGCTGGTAGCTGAACTCGGTGTAGCTGATCCCCCCGCTTTCGAGCCTGGCCTTCACCGACTCGCGGTCCAGCATCCGGTTGACCGAGAAGTGCTTGCCGATATCGCGCAAGAACTCCAGCACCGTCATCGGCCCGGTCCAGTCGAGGTTGCTCACGATCAGCGCGCTGGACGGACCGGCGTCGAAGTCGAGGAACCTGGCCACCTCGCCGCGGATCCGGTCCACCCACTGGGCCACCACCTCGCGCGTGTTCAGCACCCGCTCGGCCGACTTACCGCTCGGGTCGCCGATCAGCCCGGTCGCCCCGCCGACCACGCCGATCGGCCGGTGCCCGGCGAGCTGCAGCCTGCGCATGGTCAGCAGCAGCGCCAGGTGGCCGATGTGCAGCCCCGGCGCTGTCGGGTCAAAGCCCGCGTAGTACGTGACCAGCCCAGAGTTCAGTGCCTTGCGCAGGTCTTCGATATCGGTCGTGTCGGCGAGCAGGCCGCGCCAGGAGAGTTCGTCGATGATGTCGTCCACGCCTGCATCGTGCCATCTGCCGGTCCCTAGGGGGTAACCAGCGTCCGCCGGCGCGGTACGTACGCGCGGTAAGCCGATACGGTCGGCTCGCCTTCGATCCAGAACCGCCACGGCACCTCGGCCGCGACGGCGATTCCGACCCGCGGTCCGCGCGCTATTTTTCTTTCTCCCGAACGGGCCGCGGTGTTCGCGTCCGGCCACCTGACGCGAAGCGGCGAAGAGGCGACGCACACGTCCGCGCCGTCCAGCGACCGGTCGATGCCGAGGGCCTGGCACAGCCGGGCTGGGCCGCGGGCCAGGTCGCGGAAGGCGAGCCTGACCCCGTCCGAACCGCCGGCCCGCCTGGTGCGCCTGGCCCGCGCCAGGTCCTCCCCTTCGATGACCGCGCCCGCCCGGAGCAGCACCGCCGACGCGCTGCCGTTCCCCAGGCAGACCAGGTTCACGCAGAAGTGCATGCCGTAGGTGAAGTACACGTAGGCGTGCCCGGGCGGGCCGAACATCACCGCGTTCCGCCGG
>JASIGD010000484.1 GCA_030045295.1 Streptosporangiaceae bacterium | reverse complement strand
CCGCGGCTCCCGCCGTTCCCGGGCTCGCTGGGGTTGCCGGGATCCCTGATCCGTGGCCGCTGGTCGGCCGCGCGGCCGAGCTCGCGGTCCTGAGCGCGGCGTGGCGGGCGGCCGGCCCCCAGGGGCGGGTAGTGGCGATCACGGGCCAGGCGGGGAGCGGCAAGACGCGGTTGATCACCGAGTTCCGAGCGGAGGCGGCCGGGGGGCCGCAGGGCCTTCGAGGCGCCGCCATGCTGGCGGCGCGGTGCCACGACGGCGAGACCGCGCTGCCGTTCGTGCTGGCCGCCGACCTGCTGCGTACCGCGCTCGTGGTCCGCCCCGATCTTCCGCACGTGCTTCCGGCCCAGACGGCCGCGATGGCGGGTCGCCTGGTGCCCGCCCTGGCTACGGCCCACCCGGACTCGGTCGCTCCGGCACTCGACAGCCCGGTGGCGGTGACCAGGTTGTACGCGGCCATCGCCGATACGCTGCTGGCCGCGACCGCCGCAGACTCCGCCGAAAAGGTCCTGCCCGGCGTGGTCATCGTGGAGGACGTGCACTGGGCCGACAGCTCATCCCTCGGCTTGCTCGCCTACCTGGTGCGGCGGCTCGGCGACTGGCCGCTGCTGCTGGTGCTGAGCTGGGAGGCCGAACAGGGCGGGCGACTGCGGGTCCTGCGCACCGCCATCAGCGAGGCCGAGGACTCCGCCCTCGGCGAGACGATCAGGCCGGGTCCGCTCGGGTCGGAGGCGATCGCCGCGCTCCTTGACCGGGACGGGATGCCCCGGATCGACCTGGCCCGGCTGATGGCCGAGACGCACGGGCTGCCGATGCTGGTCCGCGAGTACATCGAGGCCCTGCGGTCGGCCGGGGACAGCCCGCAGCAGCAGGCCGACTGGTGGCCGCCGGCCAGCGTCCGGGACCTGCTGCGGACCCGGCTGCAGGCCGCTAGCGAACCGACCATGCAGGTGCTGACCGCGGCTGCCGTGCTCGGCCGGAGCAACGACGCGGACTTGCTGCGCGCGGTCAGCGGGCGGGGCGAGGACGAGATCGTCGAGGCGATCGACGAGGCGCTTACGCGGTCATTGCTGACCGAGATCCCCCCGCTGACCGCGAACGCAGCGCCTTCGTACGGCTTCCCGTACGAGGCGTTGCGCAGGACCGCCTACGAGTCGGCCACCCTGGCCAGGCGGCGGCTGCTGCACGGCCGGGCGGCGGACGTCCTGGCCCGGCGGTACGAGCGGGATCCCGGCACCACCCGGGCCGCGACCGTGGCCGATCACCTGCAGGCGGCCGGCCGCGACGCCGAGGCCGCGCGGTGGTGGTGGCGGGCGGCGGAGAGGGCCCGTGAACTGTACGCGCACGCCGAGGCTCGGGACCGGATGGTCCGGGCCCTCGGGCTCGGCTATCCGCAGCTGCCCGGGCGGATCGCGCTCGGCGAAGAACTCGTCGTGCTCGGCCGATACCGGGAAGCGCTCGCCGAGTTCGAGTCGGCCGCGGCCCTGGCGGGCACCGACGAAGGGGACCAAGACGGCGACCGCGCCGTGCAGGCCAGCATCGAGCACAAGCTCGCCGACGTGCACCACCGGCTGGGCGACTGGGATCTGGCCGAGTCGCACCTCGCGGTGGTCACCGAGCTGGTCTCGGCCGCTCAGCCGGGCCGGCTGGCCCGGGTCGAGGCCGACCGGGCCGTGGTCGCCTACCGACGTGGCGATAGCGAGCAGGCCGCCGCGTTCGGCCGGGCGGCGCTCTCGTGCGCCCGGGCGGCCGCCGACCGCGGCGCTACGGCCCAGGCTCTTAACGTGCTCGGCATGCTCGCGGCGCGAGCCGGGGATGCCGCGGCGGCCGAGAGCTACCTGCGGGACGCCCTGGCCGAGGCACGGCAACTGCCCGAGCTCGGCGCGGCCGTGGCCGCGCTGAACAACCTGGCCCGGCTGATGGCCGAGACGGGCCGCATCAAGGAGGCACTGGCGGTTGGCGCCGAAGCGCTCGAGCTCGGCAGCGAACTCGGTGACCAGCATCGCGTCGCCGCCCTGCACACGAACATGGCCGACCTGCTGCACGCGGACGGCCAGGGCGAGGCCGCGATGGCGCACCTCAAGGAGGCGGCCAAGCGGTTCGCCGCGGTCGACGTGGGCGACGCGCCGCGACCCGAGATCTGGACGCTCGTCGAGTGGTAGCGGACAGGCTGGCCGGGCGGCCCGGACGCGGGCGACGCGCACGGCTCGACCAAGCCAGCCAGGACCGGCCCGCCGACGAGCCGCGATGTCCGGCGTCGCCGGTCCTGGCTGCGCTCTCCTCGATGCCACGCTAGGCCGCGAACGTTCCGGAAACGTTACCGCCCGACCCCTGTGCGCGAATTCCCGGCCGGACACGGCCGATCCCGACCGCACCGCGTCGCACCGGCCGACCGCGATCGATTCCGGCGCGGCGACGATCGGCGCACGACGCAGGGTTGCGGAGTGAGCGACAATGACCGGGTGACCGGTTGGGATGGCGTGCTACGCGGAGGCCGCGTCGTCGATCCCGAATCCGGGCTGGACGCCATCCGGGACGTTGCGATCGCGCAGGGCCGGATCGCTGCCGTCGAAGAACGGCTGCCTCCCGCACGGGCCGGGTTCGACGTGACCGGCCTGGTGGTTACGGCCGGGTTCATCGACCTGCACAGTCACGCCAACGACATCGCTGGCCAGCGGCTTCAGGCACTCGACGGGGTGACGACGGCGCTCGAGCTCGAGGCGGGCATTACCCCGGTGGCCGCCGCGTACCGGAAAGCTGCCGCCGAAGGCAGGCCGGTCAACTACGGCTTCGCCGCGTCGTGGGCGCTGGCCCGGATGCAGGCCGTGGCCGGGGTAAGGCCGCGCGGAACGCTCGCCACGTTGCTGGCCAGCATCGGGGACCCGGCCTGGCAGCGCCCGGCACGGCCCGCTGAGACCGCGGCCATGCTGTCAGAGCTGTCGGACGACCTGGCCGACGGCGCCCTGGGCATCGGGATCTTGCTGGGTTACGCGCCGGGCGTCAGCCCGGCGGAGTACCTGCGGGTGGCCGGGGTGGCCGCCGACGCCGGCGTGCCGACGTTCACGCACGCGCGCGACCTGATCGAAATGGCGCCGGGCGTCGTCATCGACGGGGCAGACGAGATCGTCCGCGCCGCCGGCCAGACCGGGGCGCAGATGCACTACTGCCACGTCAACAGCACGTCGCAGCGCCACGTTGAACGCGTCCTGGAGCTGGTCAGCCGGGCGCAGGCGGCGGGCGCGCGGGTGAGCACCGAGGCATATCCCTACGGGTACGGCATGACGGGCATTGGCGCGGCCTTCCTCGCGCCAGAACGGCTGGCCGAGCGAGGGCTCGTACCGGCCTCGCTGACCTACGCCCCAACGGGCGAGCGCATCGCAACGGCCGAGCGGCTGCGCGAGCTGAGACGGACCGATCCGGGCGGACTGGCGACGATCGACCTGCTCGACGAGAACGATGCGAACGACCGAGCACTCCTGATGCGGTCTCTCACCTATCCCGGCGCTATCGTGGCCAGCGACGCCATGCCGCTGACCTGGACTGAACCGCCGCCAGAGCCGATCGGGTGGCCGCTGCCCGCGACGGCGATCACGCATCCCCGCACGGCAGGAACCTTTGCCCGGGCCATCCGGATGCTGACCCGCGGAGGGCCGCTCAGCCTCAGCGAAGCGCTGCGCAAGTGCAGCCTGGGACCCGCCCGGCTGCTGCAGGATCGCGTGCCAGCGATGCGGCGGAAGGGTCGGCTCCGGTCGGGGATGGATGCCGACGTGGTGGTGTTCGACGCGGCGGCGATTACCGACCGGGCCAGCACCGCCGACAGTACCCGGCCTTCGGCTGGCATCCGGCACGTGCTCGTGAACGGGACGTTCGTGGTACGAAACGGCGACCTGGTGCAGGCGGCCCTCCCGGGCCGGCCGATCCGGGCCGAACCGCGCTGAGCACCGGCGCCGGCCAGCGAAGTTATGTTCCGAACACGTGTAAGTCTAGATCACGGACACTTCCCATCAGATCGTATATATGTTCTAATACTGCCATGGGCGTGATCGGCGCGGCTGGGCCACCCTGGGCGAAGCGCCGCCCGGTGGGCGGAACCCAAGCCGGCCGCCAGTCCTGAGCACCGGGTCCATGGCAAACATCCGAGGTGAGGACGACGAGCACTGATTTCGAACAGTTTAGCGATGATGATGCGCTCTGGCTGTCAGATCTAGAAACTAGGACCATGGACTTGGAAAACGAGCTGGCGATCTGGCGCGAAGCGCGCGATCGCGCGCTCGCCGAGGACCTCCCGGGCGCAGAGGCCGCGCCCAGCACCCCGCCTGCGGCGTTTCGCCGCGCCCCCGGTTACGCCGAGCCCCCGTACCGACGGCGGAGCCATTCGGCGACGGGCACCGCGCCGCAGCGGGCGAACAGGGCGAGCCGGGCGCGCGCGGCGACCCGGCAGCGTCCCGCCGACGAGCGCACCAGGACGCTCATCGACAACGGCAGGCGCAGCGTGCGTCGCGCAAGCCTGCGGCCGCGGCGCAAGGTGGCCATCGCCGCGGCGATCGCCGCGGCCGTCATCATCTTTCTCGCGACGGTGATATTCAGGCACGGCGCGTCCTGGCCAGCCAGCGTGGCCACCGTGCAGAGCGAAATCACCACCGCCTGCCAGAATCCGAACGTCGAGTCGGAGCCGGACCAGGTCAACTTCGCCTGCGCGAAAGACACCAGCCAGGTCCTATGGGTCTTCTCGTTGATGACCAGCGGCGACGACCCGAACTTTACCGACACGAAGAGCGGAAGACAGGGGCTTGAGCCCATTTCGGCGACGCAAGGCGGAGAGGTCGCCTGGTCGCTCAATCTGCACCAGCCGTATAACCCGTTGAACGCAATCGACAGCCTCGAGGTGGCGGCGCGCGCTATCAACAACATCATCGGCGGAGCGACGCTCACCGGCAGCAACGGCGCGCCGAGCGTCCAGAGCGGGCTGGAAAGCAGTCCGGCCAACTGCGCCCGTTACACCGGTTCGGCGGCGGTGATCACGCGCGCCGGGTTCCCCGACATCTGCGCCCAGCCTGTCAGCAGCCCGGCAGGCGAGGCAGCGCTGGTGGCTGACGTCTACCAGCAGTGGCTCGTCGGCTCCTCGTCCCTAGCCGCTCAAGATGCGAGCGTGCTGTTCGAAAACGCGAACGACCCGGGTAATCCGGAGGTGCAGGCGATCCTCAAGACCTTGCCGGGCGCGACGCAGTGAATTCGGTCTAGCCCGGCGGCCATCTAACCCGACCGGGGCCTGGCCGTTCAGAACGGGAAGAAGGTGATTCCGTGCATTCGATCAAGAAACCGACGTGGCAGCAGGCGACCGCGCTGGTGAGCCTCAGCACGTGCGGCGCGATGACCGGAATCTCCTTCGCGCACGGCACGCTGGCCGACATGACGTCGCCGACGAGCATCCCCGTGCACATGCTGGCGTTGAACAAGTCAACCAAGGCAGCCCCGGCCGGCGACAGCGCGCTGCGAACCGCCATCGTCAACGCCGCGAATTACTATCTTCGCCTGGCGCAGCGGCAGACGCCGGCGCAGATGGAAGCGCTGATCTGGCAGCAGGCCAGCGTCGGAGGGGCTGATCACGGCGCGTCGTGTGCGGCGTTTGCCAGCCTCGCGCTACAGGCCGGGGCGCAGGCGACGGGCCAGCAGAGCTGGGTGACGGGCGGCACGTCCTATCCCTGGCCGGTGCACGCGTGGGTCGACGCGCGCGTCGACCCGAATCCGGCCTCGCCGGGCATCGTGTCCATCCTCCAGGATGCGGAGGCGCACCACCGGTGGCACGCGCTGGGCGACGGGTACACGCCGCAACCCGGGGACTGGGTGCTGTTCCCGGGCCACGTCGAGGTGGTCACCAAGTACGAGGGCGGAGTCTTGTACACGATCGGCGGTGACTCCTTGCCAAACTTCTCCGTCAACGCGCATCAGTACGACGGTCCGCTTGCCGCGCAGGGCGTCACGGGGTTCGTCAACAACGGCGAGCTGCTCAGCAAGGTCAGCCCGGCCCCTGGCAGCACGCGCACCGCGCGTACGCCCGCCGGTGGCCAGGCCTCCGACGTGGTCCGGGGCCAGGGCCAGGCGGCCATTCCGGGACTGGCCGCGGCCGCGGCTGGCGGCGGAACGGCGACGCAACTGTCCGGGCTGGCGCCGCAATCTGCGGGTCCGCCGGCGGCGCAAGGCACGGTAGCAGTGGCCGCCACCATCCCGGGGGTCCAGGCGATCACCGGGAACCTGACCCAGTACTCGTCAGCGCCGGCGGTGCATCGGTACAGCAGGAGTCAGCCCGTGCCCAGTGCCGGGCCGGTCGCGGACACGACGAGTCAGCAGGCCTTCATCAGCGAGGTCGCACCCGGAGCAGTGGCGGCGCAGCGAGAATACGGCGTCCCGGCCGCGGTCACGATCGCGCAGGCCATCGACGAGTCCGGATGGGGGCAGAGCCAGCTCGCCGCGCAGGACAACAACCTGTTCGGGATCAAAGGCAGCGGCCCGGCGGGAAGCGTGATGCTGCCCACACAGGAGTTCGAGAACGGTCAGTACGTGACGGTCACGGCTCCGTTCCGGGTTTACGACAACGTAGCGCAGAGCATCGCGGATCACGCGCTGCTACTGGCCACCGGGTCGAGCTACCAGCAGGCCATGGCCGACCGCCAGTCCCCCGACGCGTTCGCGAACGACCTGACAGGGGTCTACGCGACCGATCCCACCTACGGATCCACGCTTATCAGCATCATGCAGATGTACAACCTGTACCGCTTCGACGCCGGCACGTCGGCCTCGTCGGCGCGACCTGCCCCGTCGGCTTCGGCCGGGCGTAATGCCACCGGGCACAGCACGGCAGGCCAGACGGCGGCCGGGCACGGTAATGCAGGGCCGAACTCCACCGCAAGCGCCGCCGCGCCGAGCGCGGCGGGAAGCGCCAGCATTCCTGGTCTGCTCGATGGCTTCACCGCGGCCAAGGCCGGCGTGGCACCGCAGTCCAGCGCGCACCCTTCGCACACCGTGCCGTCCACGCGCGAGCGCGCGTTGCGTGCCGGGCCGGCGAGCGCTCGGATCAGCACCCGGCGGTACGTGTCGCGGCTCCCGGCGGCCGTGACCGAGGACTTCATCGCGACGGCCAAGACGCCGCTGCTGCGCTCCGAGCCGTTGTACCAGGACGTCGCCCGGGCGAGCGGCATCCGCTGGGAGCTGCTGGCGGCATGCGACTGGATGCAGTGCAAGGCGCAGAGCCGGCTGTCACCGGTACTTGGCGAGAAGCTCGGCACGACCAATCCAGACGGGACGGTGTACCCGACCAAGTCGCAGGCGCTGGCGCAGTGCGCTCGAGATCTGGTCGACCTCGCCCGCGCCGTGTACGGGCTGGAGCTGGCCGGGCGGATTTACCTGTCAGTCCGCGAGCTGGCCAATGTATTCGCCGCCTTCCGCTGGGGCGGTCTGCTCAAGGCGCACTACATATCCGCGATGGAATTCCCGTACTCCGTGGCCGGCCTGACCGCCGAGCACATGAAGATGCGGTGGCCGGATATTCGTGATCCGCACGCGCCGGACAAGCCGGGGTCACGATTTCGCATGTCGTTCGGGGCGGTGCCGGTCGTCCTGGCCCTCGATTACCCGGCCGTGGCCTGAGTTCGACATGGCCGGGCGCGACGAAGGTGGGGTCCGATGGCTCGCTTCTTGATCTTTCTGCTGGGAATTCTTACCACCAGGGCTGGCCAGCCGGACGTGGCCTCCTACGCGGCGGCGGACGCGCCGGGCCGGCAGGGGACGGATGGCGCCGACGGCGAGGAGGCCTGGGTGTTCCCGCCGGAATCGTCGTGGCCCGGCCCGGCTCGCGCGGCGGGCGGCGATGCTGGGGGCTGGCCTGCCCGGCGTCGCGGCGACGCAGGTCCGCGGCGGCGAATCCCGCGTTGGGCTAAGTGGGCGGCCGTCTTGGCGCTGCTCGCGCTGATATTCCGTAAGGCGGTCGCGTTCGTGACGCTGCTGACGCTTTCTGCGGCATTGCATCTGGTCGGACTCAACGTCCACCTGCCGAATATCAAGTTCGCCTGGCCCTGGCAGTCGATCGCCGCGGGCACCACGACTGACACGGAGGTGGGGCCTTGGGTGTTGCAGAAGATCGAGGGGATCGCCAGGCCAGCCCTGGGCACAGAGAACTTCAACTTCGTCTTTACCCACAAGGTGTCGAAGAGCATCGGCCTTTGGCCGTGCTGGTACTCAAGCACGTTCTACGCGGTGGGGCGAGCATCGGCGACCGTCGATCTCAACCCGGGGCCGGGCTGGTGGGCACCGGCGTCTGGTCATTACCAGCTGCAGGTACTGAGCAGGCCGCAGCCGGGCGACCCAGGCCGCCTCGCGGTCACGGTCGTGCTGCCGCAGCCGCAGCTACCGCAATCGGTGCACGACATTACGGTCGACAACACCCTGTCGCGGCCTATCGACACCCAGCACAGCTGGACCTATCCGGGATTCGGCTGCGGCGCGGTGATCAAGCCGCAGTTCTCCGTCTCAGTTCTTTACGGCGAGGCACAGAGCCTCGCCTTCTACCAGGCCACGCATAATCCGCAGGTTACCCGGCCGCTCATCGCGGCCGCTGAGGCCGAAGCCGGTCAGATCATCCGCGACGACTTCATCCAGCCGACGGTGAGCGCGCTCGGCTATACGCTCGCGGGATTCACGCTCCGTTGGTCCGGCGCGCCCTAGCCCGCTTAGCGGCCGGGACTGCGGAGCTTGCGTCACTGTCGCTATCCGGTGGCGCTGGCGCGGCAGGTATGGGCAAGGCGCCGTCAGGCGGCGCTGCGGGCCGGGCGGTCGCCGCGATCTCCAGGGCTTTGTCGACGTAGACCCGGTAGCCAAGCTCGGGCCGGTACCCGTGGACCTCGGGCGTGTCCAGGCTTTGCATGAACGCGAGGATCTGTTGGCTGAACACCTGGCCGGGCACGAGGACGGGGAAGCCCGGCGGGTAGGGGGTGACGTAGGTGGTCGACACCACCGGCTCACCGTTCTCGATTCGCTGCTCGACCTCGTCGGGCTTGAGGTAGTCGCAGTAGCTGTCGTTGTAGGCCAGGTAGAACGCCCGGCGGACATCTCCTTCGGGACTGGACTGGTCGTCAGAGTCCTTGAAGCTGGGGTGAAAGCCGCTGAAGTCGGGCAGCGGCGCCGAGGGCGCGGTGAGCCGGAGCACGGCGCGTTCGTGCGCGTCTCGCTCGGCCGGACTCATGTCGGTCACCCGGGCGTCAAGCTCGCGGACCAGGCTCACCAGCACCTCGATCAGGTAGGCTACCGAGCTGCGGGTGGTGCCGATGGTGGTCATGAACAGCACGGTGTTCCTGGTCGTCTTGTTGATTTGAACGCCGTAGCGGTCCATCAGGTGGCTGCGCTTGAACGTGTCACCCTCGATGCCGGTGCCGCCGATGTAGACGGTGATCCGGGACGGATCCAGGACGAATTCGTCCATTTCCCAGGCCTGCATCATCTTGGGCAGGCCGGCCCGCAGGGGCTGGTCGATACCGGCCGGGCGGTACGCGGCGGGGATCAGGTCCGCGGTGGTCAGGCAGCGAATGTACTTACTCAACAGCGGGTGGTGGTCCACGGCGTCGCGCAGCCGCATCGCGTTCTCGATCTGCTTTTGCACCAGCTCAAAACCCTCCAGCGCGGCCTGGCGGCGGCCCAGGTCCAAGGAGGCGAGGATCTGGTAGTTCGGCGACGTGGAGGTGTGCGTCATGTACGCCTCGTGGAAGGTCTCCTCGACCTTCTGGCTGAAGTCATGGTCGAAGACGTGGATCATCGACCCCTGCCGCAGCGAGGTCAACGTCTTGTGCGTGGACTGGGTAGCGTAGACGCGGACTCGGGCCCGGGCGGGATCGGGGAAGAGCCGGCGTTCCAGCAGCAGCTCGTCGGGTGCGGAATCGATCGGGCCGACCTCGGCGGCGAACGTTTCGTAGCTCGCGCGGTACTCGGGCGAGCGCAGTCCTTCCGCTAGCGTCCGGGCGGCGCGCATGGCGGTACGCGGACGGAGGACCGGGTGGAACCTGGCGAAGGCGAACCAGGCCTCGTCCCACAGGAACACCAGGTCGGGCTTGATGGCCAGACACTCCTGCATCACCCGGTGGACGTCATAGACGAGCCCGTCGAACGTGCAGTTGGTCAGCAGCAGCATCTTGACCCGGTCGAGCTTGCCCGCCCGCCGCAGGGCCAGCAGCTGGCTCTTGATCTCCCGCAGCGGCACGGCACCGTACATCGAGTACGGGTTGAGGCGGTACGCGTCTAGGTAGATCACCATGGCGCCCGCGAGCATCAGTCCGTAGTGATGGGACTGATGGCAGTTCCGGTCGACCAGGACGATGTCGCCCGGCTGGACCAGAGCTTGCACGACGATCTTGTTGGCCGTGGACGTGCCGTTGGTGACGAAATAGGTCTGCCGCGACCCGAACGTCTCGGCCGCCAGCTCCTGGGCCTCGCGCAGCGGCCCGGTCGGCTCAAGCAGCGAGTCGAGTCCGCCGCAAGTGGCTGACGTCTCGGCCAGGAAGATGTCCAGGCCGTAGAAGTCCACCATGTCCCGGATCCAGTGCGAATTGACGATCGACTTGCCGTGCGAGACGGGCAGCGCGTGGAACACCCCCGTCGGCCGGTGGCTGTAGGCGCGCAGGGCGTCGAAGAACGGCGTGTGGTACCGGGCCGCGATGCCGTCCAGGATGGACAAGTGCAGTTCCAGCGAGCCTTCATGGGTATGGAAGATGCGCCGGAAATGGTGGCTGAGACGGCCGGCCAGATCCTCGACGGAGATCTCCGTCATCAAGTAGAGGTCGAGTTCCGGCCTGATCTTGGCTAGCGACCTGGCCAGGACCTGGGCACGCTCTTCCGGCGAGTGATCCATGAGGTCCTCGGATCCGGGCATGTTCACGAGCGGCCCGAGCAAGGACAAGTCGTATCGGGACCGACGCGCGAATCGGCGGCGGATCACGCACGCCTGCAGCTTGAAGTTCAGTCGCGCGGCCAGCATCGCGTCGTCGAAACTCGGCACTACGACGATCTCGTAGACGAACTTGTCGTCTGGACGGCGCCAACGCCGCAGCTCCTCGCGCAGCGAGCGCTCCTGTTCCTCGCTCATGTCCTCGATGACCAGGACCTCGAAGTAGCGCCGGTCAGTCCGAGCCTGCTCGGACAGGGGCAGCAGGGGATCGTATGCGCCATCCTCGGCAGCTTGGTCGAAGGCCTGGCCGCCGCGGTAGGACTCGGTGGCCAGCGCGCGGTTAAGCCCGGCCGCGAGCGCCGCACACCGGTCGTACTTGCCGGCCGTGAACAGGCGCCGCAGCTTCAAGAAGGCCGGCGTGCCCGGGAACGCCCAGAACCGTTCGATCGGCCCGATCACGCCCAGCCAGCCGGTAACCGCCTCGGTCAGCCGCTCGGTGGGGTGCTGCTGGGCAGCGGCCAGGGCCAGCTGAGCGGTTGACTCCTCCAGACTGGACCAGGCGTCGGTCCTGACCTGCCACAGACTGTTGTACCCGCCGACTGGCACCGCGACCACCTCCGGGATCTGCTCTGACGGTCCTGCTCGCCATCGCCTCAACGCAACCTTCCCCCGGGACAACCGTCCGGACAAGGAAACACCGGGTGAATACCGGCCGCGCACTTCGGGTACTTCAGCGACCCGGACGGCTACCTCTGGAAGGTCGCCTACTCCGCTTAACCGGGCGGCGATCATCCGCCGAGTTCGGCGGCGAGCAGCGCGCCCAACTCCCAGCAGGCCTCAAGGTCCGGCCGGCCGACAGTGCCGGTGACGCGGACCGGCGGCCGGACCGCCCGCCACTGCAGGCCGGTGGCGATCGACTCGACCGCGCGGACCGCGCCGCCGGTGTCCGTGCCGCCGTGCACGTACAGGCCGTAGGGCCGCCGCCTCGTCGCTTCCAGGCACGGATAGTAGATGCCGTCAAAGAAGTGCTTGAGGGCACCGGACATATAGCCGATGTTGGCGGGCGTGCCGAGCAGGTACCCGTCGGCCTCGAGCACGTCGGCCGCCGCCGCAGTCAGGGCCGGCCTGATCATCACCTCAACGCCCTCGATCTCGTCAGTCCGTGCTCCGCTGACCGCAGCCTCGAACATCTCCTGCAAGGCCGGCGACGGCGTGTGATGGACGACCAGCAGCCTCGGCATGATCGCTGAGCTTAACCCCGTGGCTCCGCTCTGCTCCACCTCACCGAACGGGGAGCGAGGCTACACCGACCTGACTCCGCCGCTGCGCCGCCACCCCTTCGAGTTGAGTCGGCTCTCCTGCGATACAGCCCGGATGGGCCCTCGTCCGTTCCACCTGGGGCATTCCCCGCCGAACAGCTCAGTCCCGCCAGCGGTACAGGTCACGCAGCAGGGAGATCTCGGCGCCGTGATGGATCAGCTCCTTGTTGATGTGCAGGACGAGACCCTCCATGGGAAACGGGTCAGCTCCTTCCACCGGCCCGACCGGGGGTTTCGCCAGGTCAGTGTCTGAAAGCCCGCGGACCCCCGTGTTCCATTTCTGATACGTCTCGTCGAGCTGCTCGAGCGCCTCGTCAGCGGTCCCCGCGTAGGCGAACGTGTTGAAGTCGACTTCCGGGCCGTCGAAGTACCATCCGACCCGATAGCCCAGGCACCCGACGATGATGTGCGCCAGCCGCCAGGCGATCGTGGTCACCGGCGCCGGCACCGGGTCGGGGGACGCGAAATCCAAGGTCCACTCCCCCGAGCCCCCCGATATCGGCGCGGTCGAGGTGCCGCGCGGCCGGATGCTCCAGCAGCCGCGCACCGGCTCCCAGAAGTACTCCTCATCGGTAAGACCGTCGAGCCGCGGCCGCAGGTGCTCGCGCCAGTGCCAGTCCAGTTGCTCCGCTAGTGCCTCACTTCTCGTCATGGATTCAAACTACTGAGAATTGCCGAAATGACGCGATCTTGTGCGGTGAGCAGTCCGAGGTCGGCGGTAGTTGAATCTGCGGGTTGATGAGCCGCGCGCCCGGGACAGCTGAGAATGCTGAGGTGAGCCGGGTAGACGTAGGCACCGGCTCTGCCCTGCCCGATCCCGGTGGAACTCGGTCGGGTTTCTTGCAGGCCACAGGCGCCGAAGAGTACCTAACACGCTCTGTACCGGGGTGCCCAGCAGGTAGCCGTCGGCCTCGAGTACGTCGACGGCCGCCGCGGTAAGGGCAGGCCTGATCACCACCTCGACGCCCTCGACCTCATCGGTCCGTGCTCCGCTGACCGCGGCCTCGAACATCTCCTGCAGCGCGGGCGACGGCGTGTGATGAACGACCAGCAGCCTCGGCATGATCGCAGAGCTTAGCCGCGCGGAGCGAGCTAGCCCCGGTGGGCGACGTAGTGCCCGTACCGGACGCGGTGCGGACTACTGCCGCACATCGCAACGTGCTCGGCCAGCGACAGGGTCGCCGCCGGTCAACAGGACGCCCTCCAGCGGGCGGCCACGGTGGCGCGGCCTGGGGATCCCCGGTCAGGATTCCCAGGCCGCGTTCAGGATGCGTGCCCGTCGCCACACATTCGGCAAGGTCCACATGCTGCGGCAGCCGAGGACGTGAGGCCAGGCGCTCCAAGCAGGCGTCCGGGCTAGCTGGACGACTGAGCTGTGAGCTCCCAGAGCTGGTTGTTCTCGGTGTTCTGATTGGCCCACTGGACGACAGACGCGCCCTCCGCCGTGCTGTTCCCCAAAACGCCGACCACCAGGCCCGAGTTGAGGTTTACCAAGTAGCGGTAGTCGGGGTCACTGGTAGACCGGACTTTTTCCCAGTACTGGTCCGGATGATCCGGGCCAAGGCACGACCAGCCGTAAACGGATGCGCCTTCGGCCGTGCTGCCGCCGAGCACGCCCAGGCACTGGCCGTCTCCGTTGACGAGCTGGAAGTAAAGGCTATTGCCGTACTCCCGACCGAACGTCCAGGTCTGGTTCGCCGACCCGTCGCACGGCCACTGCACGGCAGGCGCGTCATCGGCCCCGCCGAGGATACCCAAGCAATCGCCAGAGTTATAGTTCACAAGCGTGAAACCAGGCCCGGAGTCCGAGTCTGCTGACAAGCTTGCGTGAGCGGACACGGTGGTGGCCGCGTCTGCGGGCGTGGCCGCGGCCAGGCCGAGCATGGTGCCAGCCACGCCGAGTGCTGCCGCGGCTAGGGTTATGCGGATTTTCACGAGACCTCCTGGGTCATTGAAATGTCTGTCGGCCTGTGTATGGCCGACGCGACTCGCCGGTGCGGCTGGTGCGCCCGGTCGGCGGCGCTACCGGGGTCATGGCAGGGACGCCGGCCACGGTCCGCTAGCGCCAGGCCCAAGGCTCGCCGGTGCTTCGAGGGGATTCATCAGGGGTTCGGGGGGAACTGCGAGGGGCCTGGCCCTTGGCACGAGGCAAGGCGTGCTCGGGGCGCGGCCGCGGCAGGAGAGTTACGCGAGTTCGAGTACGTCCGGCGCGGCTCAGCGTCCTTGAGCGATGGTTCGGTGTCTGGCGCCTGAGCGACAGCCGGAAACCCTAGCTGCGCCTCGGGTCAGCCCGGTAGCTTCTGGCTGCTTCGTTTGCGGGCCAAGTCCGCCAAAGGGGTATTAACGCTGACTGCACTGGGCGCCCAGCAGGTAGCCGTCGGCCTCGAGCACGTCGACGGCCGCTGAGCTTAGACGACATCTTCAGGCCGGTTCCACATCAGCCCAGGGAGGGGCAGCGGCGGCCCGGTCAGACCGTGATGGCTACGTCGCGACCGTCGGCGGCGGGCAGAGTGTCGTCGTCGAACCATACCCCGCCGTCGGCGAGGTAGCGGAAGTGCAGGGTGCTGCCGGCGGGAACGGTGACGGCGGCGCTCCGGGTCTGGTTCGCGCGACGCCGCAGGGGATGGGCGAAGGGGTTCCAGTCGTTGAAGCTTCCCACTACCGAGACGGCTGCGTCCGGCTCATCGGCGGGCAACGCAAAAGTGACGCGGACCGTGCCGTCACGCCCGGGCTTGGTTGTCTTGATCAACTGCTCTCTCCACTCCGGCGCTGTTCGACTTACCAGCCGATTATCTCGAATCTGCGGGCACGATTACTGGTTTTTGCCGCATTGGACGGCCGGCGTGTCGCGGTACCCCGGATGGCCGGTAACCAAGGGCGCCGGTGGGGTCGTTGTGACGGACAGGTCGGCTGGGACATGTTTGGTGGGCCTGGCCCTAGAGGCGATCACCCGGCGGAATCTACAGGTCACCGCCAGGACGACTGCTGTTAACCTGTATGGGTCAGGTAGCGGGACAGGCTGGCCGAGGAAGATCCTGGACGGTATTCGGGCCGTATTCCGGATAACTTTTTCGCGGATTTGGAGCGTATTCCGGGGCGAATTTTTGGTGACGTCAAGCGATGCCGGATTTAGACGCAATCGTGCTCGACGTTGGGTTTTAACGGCTCCTGCGTGCCCCATTGCCTGGGACAGCCCGGCGCTTCGTAAAGGTCCGTGCGCGAAGCGCCGGAGGCCGACGCTCGGATCCTGAAGGCGTGCGCTTGACAAGCGCGTGCCCGCCCCGTCTCACGTGTACGTTCGACAGGATTGGGGATTTTCGCGGTTGATTCGGGCTTCGCGGCGGAAAAGGTAGATCATAGTGCACCGGAACAACCGCAGAACCCGGATCAACCGCAATCTTCGGCTGCGGACGCATGGTGCGGAGCACGTGGCGAGGGCGTCCCGCCGGCCCGGGCCGGCGGGACGCGCTCTTGAACTCAGCCCGGCACGGTCTGGAGCACGCGCCGGGAAGAGCCACCTTGACTATCGCTGATAAGCCTGACTATCTACTGGATTAGAGCTGTAAGTAATCTGGAAGCTGGCCGAAGGGCTGGCCGGCGGGTGTGTGGATCCGGCCGAGTGCAATCGTGGTCCGCCGGCCAGGCTCCGGGGGTCACGCCCGGTCCGCCGACCAGGCTCGCGGTCGGGCGGGCGGGCTCCCGGCCGGGCCGGGCAGGCCGACCAGGTTCGCGGCCGGGCAGGGCGGGGTGAACGCGATCCCGGCCGACTCCAGGACGCCCTGATAGATGCGGCTGTCCAGCAGCGACGTTGGTATCCACTGCCACGGCGTCGCCTCGGTGAGCCGGCTCAGCATGACAATCCGGACCACCAGCGCGTCGCACTCCACCGACCAGGCACGGTCCGCCGCCCGCCGTACCGCCTGGTCAAGATCGCTCCACAGAGCGATCAGTTCCTCGGCCGCGGCTTCGGAAAGGTCCGCGGGAGGCTGCTCCCCGGCCGCGGACACGGCGGCGGCCCACCATTCGCCCACTGCGGCTCCTCCCCGGCCGCGGCAGTCACCGCGGCCAACCGCTTAGTTATTCACGCAGCCTAGCGTCCTGCTTGCGGTGTCATCAATGACCGCTGCCTGGCCGTTCGGCGCCGGGTGGGTGGACGGGGCAACGCCGCCGATGACCAAGGTCCGCGCGACCGAGATCCGGGCCTTAACCGTGCATCAACGACGCGCCGGCACGCTCCGGCTAAGAAAGACGGTCCGGCCGGGCCGAGGCGGGGGGAAACGTTCATGCGGGTCTTGCTAATGTCCAGCGCCTACAACAGCATGACGCAGCGGGTGCACGCCGAGCTTGCCGACCGGGGGCACGAGGTGTCGGTCGAGCTGGCGCTCGGAGATGAGGTGATGCGGGACGGAGTCCGCCGCTACGATCCCGACCTGGTCATCGCGCCGATGCTGACCACGGCCATCCCAACGGATGTATGGTCGGCCCGCCCCTGCTTCATCGTCCACCCCGGGCCCAAGGGCGACCGCGGCCCGTCGTCACTGGACTGGGCGATCATGGAGGGCGCCGAACGCTGGGGCGTCACGGTGCTGCAGGCGAACGCGGAGATGGACGCGGGCGACATCTGGGCCAGCACCGGGTTCGTCATGCGGGACGTCGGCAAGAGCTCGCTGTACCGTACCGAAGTCGCCGACGCCGCGGTGCAGGCGGTGCTGCTGGCTGTGGTGCGGTTCGCGGAGGGCGGCTACCGGCCTGAGCCGCTTGACTACAGCCGTCCCGGCGTGCCCGGACGGTACCGTCCGCCCTGCCGGCAACCGGACCGCAGGATCGACTGGTCAGCCGAGCCCACCTCGGCGGTGCTGGCCAAGCTGCGCGCTGCCGATTCCAGCCCCGGCGTCCTGGACGTGATCGGCGAGGCCGAGTACTACCTGGTCGGCGGGCACCGCGAAGACGAGCTCCGCGGCGAGCCCGGGACGATCCTGGCCCGGCGAGACGGCGCCATCTGCCGGGCGACCGCGGACGGGGCGGTCTGGATCCCGCAGCTGCGGGCGCGCCCGGCACCCGGCGGCCCGAAGACGTTCAAGCTGCCGGCCACGCTGGCGCTGCGCGGGCTGCTGGCCGGCGTGCCGGAGATACCGGTGCCGCTGGCGACGCCGCCGGGCCGGCGCACCTACCAGCAGATCAGCTACCGCGAGTCCCGCGGAGTCGGCTACCTGGAGTTCTGCTTCCCCGGCGGGGCGATGAGCACCGGTCAGTGCCGTCGCCTGCTCGCCGCGTACCGGCACGCCCAGGGCCGCCCGGTCAAGGTAATCGTGCTCGGCGGCCCCAGGGACTTCTTCGGCAACGGCATCCACCTGAACGTGATCCAGGCGGCCGATGACCCGGCCGAGGAGTCCTGGCGGAACATCAACGCCATCGATGACCTGGTGCAAGCGATCCTGACCACCACCGACCGGCTCACGGTCGCGGCGCTCGCGGGCAACGCCGCGGCCGGCGGCCTGATGCTCGCGCTGGCCGCGGACCAGGTCTGGTGCCGGGCCGGCGCGGTGCTAAACCCGCACTACCGCCTGATGGGGCTGCACGGCTCGGAGTACTGGACCTACACCCTGCCGCGCCGCGTCGGCGCGCAGGAGGCGGCCCGGCTCACCCAAGAATGCCTGCCGGTCAGCCCCGCCGCCGCGCTGCGCTCCGGCCTGGTCGACCAGGTGATGACCGGCGATCCGGCCGGCTACCGCGCGCAGGTGACGGAGATGGCCGAGCGGCTGGCCTGGAGCCCGGGCTACGCAGCGCGGCTGGCCGCCAAGGCGCGTCAGCTCGACGCGGCCGAGAAGCAGCGGCCGCTGGCCGCGTACCGGGCCGAGGAACTGGCCATCATGAGCCGCAACTTCTCCGGCCCGCTCGAGCCGTACGCCCAGCTGCGGCGGGCCTTCGTGTACAAGGAAAAGCCATCGCGCACGCCGCCCCACCTGGCCCGGCACCGGATCCATCCCCGGCCCTGGAGTCGCGGGCGGGTCGGGGCGGTCGCCGCCGCGGCCTGTTAGCGAAGGCCGAGCGGCCGCGCTGGCCTGTCCTGGTGCGTGCACCTGGATGGGTGCACGCACCGGGTCGGCCTCTACCGGTCAGGCACGGGTGGTCCTACCATGCTGGGATGACTCAGCCACCCGCCCGAGGCGGCACCGCACCGCCAGACGTGATCTACATCATCCGCCACGGCGAAAAGCCCGCTGATCCGCCGCCGGTAGCCAAGGGGAAGCCTCCGCCCGCCCCGGCCGCGCCGTTTGCCGTCAATGATCAGGGCGTTCAGGATGATCATTCGCTGCTGCCGAGGGGGTGGCAGCGCTCCGGCGCGCTCGCGGTCCTGTTCGATCCTGCCCTCGGGCCGCGGCAAGCCGGGCTGCTGACGCCCGCGGCCCTGCTCTCACCCTCCTACGGCGACCCGGTCAAGACGGCCGCGCACCGCACGCACGAGACGATCCAGGGCCTGTCGGATCGTCTCGGGCTGGCGATAGTCTCCGCCTTCGCCGAAGGCCAGGAGGCCCAGCTGGCCGCCAGCGTGGTGAGCGGCTACTCCGGCGTCGTGCTGATCTGCTGGGAGCACGACCACATCCCGGCGCTCGCCTCGTCGGTGCCGACCACCCCGGGAACAGCGATACCCCAGAAGTGGCCGGGCGACCGCTTCGACGTCATCTGGACGTTCACGCTGGTCCCGGGAGCCTCCCCGGTCCGGTACACGTTCGGCCAGATCCCCCAGCAGCTGTTGTCCGGAGACACCGACACGGTTATCCCGACCTGAGCGGCCGCCCGCGGGCGGGGTTCGCCGGACCGGTGAGAACTCCGCTTCAGCCAATCGGATGGCATAAGCGGCCGTATAACCAACCAACGCTCAGGAAGTTTGGAAGGGATCAACGTCTCATGACCTCAGCGCGTGACCTAGCCGACCGCTTCCACCACCGCTGGCTCGAAGAAAATCCCTTCGCAGCCAGCATGTACGGCATCCCGGGGTACGACGACCTGGTCCCGGACGAGAGCGAAGAGGGTCAGCAGGCCTGGCGGGCCGAGGTCGAGCAGTTCCTCCGCGAGGCCGACGCGATCGCGCGCGGGCAGCTCACGTCGGCGGATGCCGTCACGCTGGACTGCACGAAACACGCGATCACCCAGGAGCGGGAGATGATCGACCTGGCCTGGTCGGAGTACACAGTGACCGCCAAGCCGTACGCGGGGCCTGCGGCCCTGCTGGCGACGGCGGCCCGGACGGTCCTGATCGACTCCGCCGCGGCCGAGGCGTACCTGACTCGCCTGCGCCGCAGCGGCGCCTGGGTCGACCAGATCGGCGAGCGGCTGCGGGGTGGCGCCGCCCGCGGAAGGTTCCCGGTCGCGCCGCTCGTCGCGCAGGCCATCACCTGGGCCGAGGCTGTGCTGGAGGCGCCCGCCATTACGCCGGTGTTTTTCCCGCGGGCACCCCAGGGGTGGCCCGGGACAGCTGCGTGGGAAGAAGAACGCCGGGCGGTCGCCGAGGAGGTGCTACGGCCGGCGCTGGCAAGGTGGGTGGCCACCATCTCCGAACTTCTCCCGCGGGCCCGGCCCTCCAGCCAAGCCGGCCTGGTCCACCTGCCCGGCGGCGGAGCAGATTACGCCCGGGCGGTTCGGATCTACACGACCCTGCCGCTATCCCCGGAACAACTCCACCAGACCGGCCTGGATTACGTCGCGGCGCTGGAAGCCCGGGCCGAGGAGCTGGGCGACGGGCTGGGGCTCTCGGGGCTGGATGAGGTATTCACCGCGTTGCATGAGTCAGCCGGGAAGGTATCCGCGGAGCAGGCCATCCGGCAGGCGGAGGTCGCGGTGAGGCGGGCCGAGGCGCGGGCGGCGGAGTTCTTCCCGGCGCCCCTTCCGCCGCCCTGCGTGGTGACGCCCATGCCCGAGGTGGTGGCCGTGAGCGGCGCGGCTCCCCACTACACCCCGCCGCGCCTGGACGGCGGCCGACCAGGGACGTTCTGGTTCAATACCGACCGGCCCACCGCCGGCACCGGATGGGACACCGAAGTGGTGGCCTTCCACGAAACGGTGCCCGGGCATCACCTGCAGCTCTCCCGCCTTCAGCTGCTCACCGGCCTGCCCGACCTGCAGCGCCAGCGCAGCCTCCCGGTGTTCTCGGAGGGATGGGGCCTGTACGCCGAGCAGCTCGCCGAGGAGGTCGGCCTGTACGCCGACGATCGCGGCCTGCTCGGCTCGATCAGCTCATCCCTCATGCGGGCCGCCCGGCTCGTGGTGGACACCGGCCTGCACGCTTTCGGCTGGAGCCGGGAGCGGGCGCTGGAGTTCATGGTGCAGCACGTTCCCGAGCCCCGGGAATTTCTCGCCGATGAGATCGACCGGTACGTGGTGGTGCCGGGACAGGCTCTGGCGTACCTCACCGGCAAGCTCGAGATCCTCCGGCTCCGGGAGGACGCCCAGAGGCGCCTGGGCCCGGCGTTCTCCCTGCCCGCCTTCCACGCCGCCGTCCTGGACCACGGCTCGCTCCCGATGCCGACGCTGGCCCGCAGCGTCGCGGGCTGGCTCGATCAGGCCGGCTGACCTGATGGATCGCGTTCGGTAGCCGAAGGCGGGTGGCCTTGCGTCCGCCTGCAGGTCGGAGAAAGCTATGGCACGGGGCCGCGGCGCGGGACCGAAACTGCCGAGGGTGCTATCCGCGGCGCGCTTTGCGGTGGACCGGTTCGATGAAGTAAGGACACGGCATGCCTGCTGACACCATGAACCCGGCCACGGCGGTCACCTGGGGACCCTTCATCCAGGCCGCTGAGGCGCAGTACACGAGCGATCCCAGCGAGGTCAATCCGGCCACGATCACGAAGATGCCCGCCGGCTACACGCTGGTTCGGACGATCCAGATGACGGACTTCGCCGGTCCCGCGCAGTCCCGTGTCTTTTACGGGTTCGTCGCGGTGGGAGGCGATCCCAGGACCGCCGTCGTCGCGTTCCGCGGCACGGCCACGGACATGGAATGGTGGGATGACTTCCACTGGGATCTGGTGCCGTTCACCCAGGTCACCAACGGCGGTAAGGTCGCCGAGGGCTTCTACGACATCTACAACACCTTCGGCACCATGACCCCGGGCCAGCAGCAGAGCACGCCCGCGCCGGCCACGTTCGCCGACGACGTGGCCAAGGCGGCGACCGAGGGCCTGGCCACCCAGGTTGATCCCGCCGACCTGCCCGTCGTGGTGACCGGTCACAGCCTGGGCGGCGCGCTGGCCACGCTGCTGGTCGCGGACCTGACCGCGAACACGGCGCTGAAGCCGCAGGCCTGGACGTTTGCCTCACCCAAGACGGGCGATGCCGTCTTCGCGGCGCGCTATGGCGCCCTGAGCACTGTGTCCTGGCGGATCTACAACCAGGTCGACGTCGTCCCGTACTTCCCTGTCGATATCTCCGATAACTACCAGGCCGTCACCACCGGGTACGCGATCAACTCCCTGGGGAAGGCGAAGTGGAGCCTGAGCTGCGCTCATTCGATGAACACTTACATGCACGTGCTGTCGCCAACCACGGTGCCGCTGGATGCGGCCTGCAGTAACTAGCGACCGGTGCCAGGAGGTGCAGATGCTTACGCTCCGGCGCGCCATCCGGGTGCTCGGGATCGGCCTGGCGGCTCTCGCGATAGCGGGCGCCAGTGCCGTCCCGGCCTACGCCAGCGGCACGCCCCTGGTGAGATCCGCGCCCGTCCCGGGTCCTTCCGGTCTTCAGATCAAGGGCGGAGCCCTGGCCAACGCCGCGACCGGCACGATCTTGTGGAGCATGGACCTCAACACCGAGCGGCCGATCGGCAGCATCGTGAAGGTGATGACGGCGCTGCTGGTGATCAAGGCGGGCGGCCTGGACCGGACGATCACGGTCCCGGAGTCGGTCATCGCCTACCTCAAGAAACAGGACGATCCGAGCACCGCCGGCCTGATACCCGGGGACAAGCTGACCGCGCGGGAGCTTCTCGAGGCGCTGCTGCTGCCGTCGGGTTGCGACGCCGCGTACACGCTGGCCGAGGCCTACGGCCCCGGGCTGGACGCGTTCATCGCCAAAATGAATGCCGAAGCCAAGCAACTGGGCCTGACCAGGACGCATTTCTCGAACTTCGACGGCCTGCCGTGGCCGACCGAATACTCAACCTGGTCGACCCCGGCGGACCTGATCACGCTGGGACGGTACGCGATGAGGTACGGCGTGTTCCGGGCCATCGTCGGCCAGGCCAGCTATGAGCTGCCGGCCGGCGGCGGGCACCACGCCTATCAGTGGTGGAACACCAACCCGCTGATCGGCACGTACGCCGGCGCGACCGGGATCAAGACGGGCGACACCAAGGCCGCGGAAAACTGCCTGCTGTTCGAGGCGACGCGTGACGGCCTGACCTTGATCGGTGTGACGCTGGGCACGCCCGGTGACGACGTCGCCGTCACAGGGCCCGTGGCCACCAAGGTCTTGAACTGGGGCTTTGCCCACTTCTGACGGCTAGGCCGCGGCCGTCGGCTGCGGCACAATGGCCTGGTGGACGCCGACGTCGTGGTGATCGGGGCCGGTGCTCTGGGTCTGAGCACCGCGCTGCATTGTGCGATGTCCGGCCGGTCGGTGACGGTAGTGGAGCGTCAGACGGCCGGGTCGCAAGCTTCCGGCCGGGCGGCGGGCCTGTTCAAGTCCGTCCAGGCCGACGAGCTCCGCACCCGGCTGGCCCGGCGCAGCATCGCCAGGGCGATCTGCTTTGCTGACTGGGCCGGGACGCGGCTGGACGTAGCCCGCCCGGGGAGTTTCCTGATCGCCCGGACCGCCCGGCATCGCGCGTTTCTGAGCCGGGAACTGGCCCAATCGCGACGCTGGGGCGCCGACGTCCGCGAGGCGACGCGGGCGCAGCTCGCCGACGGGCTCAGCTACTACCGGCCGGCCGGCGACCACTTCGCCCTTTGGTGCCCGGAAGACATCTACATCGAGGAGCCGATCGGTCTCATCCAGGCTTACCTGGCGGCCTGCCAGCGGCACGGGGCGGTGGTGGCAGAAAACGAGCCGGTCATCGGGATAGCCGTGACGGCCGGCCGCGTGGCGGGTGTCGAAACCGAGCGCCGGTCGATCGCGGCGCCGGTAGTGGTGGACGCGGCCGGCGGCTGGGTGCGCCTCGTCGCCGCCCTGGCCGGGGCGCAGGTGCCGGTGGCCCCGGTCCGCCACCAGCTGCTGATCACCGCGCCGACGGCCCAGGTCGACGCGGCCGACCCGATCACCCGGGTGGTCGATGCCGCCGTCTACCTGCGCCCGGCGCGCGGCGGGCTCATGTTCGGCGGGTTCGAACCCCGGCCGCTGCCGGTCGACCCGCGGGACCAGCCGACCTGCTTCACCACAGACGACGTGCCGCTGGACCTCGGCGTGCTGCGGACGCTAGCGGGGCAGATCACGGCCGAGGTACCAGCCGCGGGCACCGCTCCCGTCGCCGAGCACCGCGGCGGGCTGTTCACGATGAGCCCTGACGGCCGCTTCGTCGTCGGCCCCACACCGGACCTACCTGGCCTGTGGTCCGCCTCCGGGTGCAACGGCTCGGGATTCTCCTCCTCCCTCGCCATCGGCGAGGCCCTCGCCGCGTGGATCGCCAGCGACGTCCCGCCACCGGGGATGGAGGCGCTCTCGCCCGGGCGGTTCGGCACGCTCCCCGACGACGTGCTGGTCACGCGCGGGCTCTGGCAGTACGGCCACTACTACGATCCCGTCGTACCTGACCTGGACTGACGCTCACCGGCTGACCTCCTGGGCCGTCCCGGGGCCGCCAGCGTCCCGGCGCCGGCTTGGGGCCGGGCCGGGACGTGGTGCCGGACGCTTATCGCGTCAGTGGCTTGGCGCTTCCGTGGCGACCGAGCTGAACCTGGCGATCGCCGCGGCCAGGCGGCGGGTGATGCTGGTGGTGGCGCCCTGGGCGGCGGGTGTCGGGCGGCCGTGCTGGTGCCGCAGTTGCCGCCGACTGGCCTCGGTCAGCATCTGGTTGTGGTGCTCGCGGGCAAGCTGTCCGATGCGGTCGGGCTGAGTGAACATGACTCCTCGCTTTCCGGGCTAGCGGCCCTGCTCGGCGGAGCCGGGCTACCAGGTGGCCAGTCCGATCGGGTGGCCGGCCTGCGATGACCAGCTACCGCCAGCGTGCCGGAGGGCGATAAGACCGTCAGTCGCCCAGCGGACAGGACATCTGTCAGGTTGCCGACACTACGGTCCCCGCGTCGCCCGCCTGCGCGTTCTCGGCGGCGCTGGCCGCCTCCAGGCCGGCGATAAGCACGCTCAGCCCGAACTCAAACCGATCGTCGGCGTCTGGCCCGGTCATATCCGGGGCTATGGCGGTAAGCACCGGGTACCGGCCCGGCGGCAGCGCGGCGTAGAAGGCATGGACCCCGGCGAAATAGCGCTCGATTTCGGCCGGGTCGGCCCTGCGGTAGAGGCCCGCCTCGTACGCGCTCGCCGACACGTACAACACGAGCTGGTCGAAGCCGAGTGCGATGACCCGGTCGGACAGCCCGCCGGCCCGCAGCACCCCGACCAGCACCTCGGCAGCGGCCAGGGTTTGCGGCGCCGTGGGCACCCGTCCGAGCCCGGCCAGGGCGGCATCGGTATGCGAGGCCAGGATGTCGCGCAGGTCACGCAGCAGCCGGTGCAGCTGCTCGCGCCACCTGGCTGGATCAGGCTCTTCGAGCTGAACCTGGCCGACCAGGGCGTCGAAGACCAGCTCGAGCAGTTCCTCGCGGCCAGAGACGTGTGCGTATAGCGAGGCGGCGCCGGTCCCGAGCCGGTCGGCGACCCGGCGCATGGACAGCCCGGCGAAGCCCGCTTCGTCCAGGACTTCGATCGCTGCCGCCACGATCGTCGGGACGGACAGCGTGGGCTTGCGCCCGGCCGCGGACCTGCGCCTGGCCACCCGCGGCGGGGCCGCGGGGAGAGAGCTTGGGCCGCCCGACGTGCCCGGGCCGGGGTCCTGCGGGCCCACGGACCGTTTCGGCTCACTTGACATGCTCATGCCAATCAGTGTAGAACGGTGTTCGTAATTATTCAACGAACATTGTTCGGAATAGAGATCGGAAAGCGGTGCGGGTGATGGCTCGGCACGAGGTGCGGGTGACGGCTCGGGACGGCAGCGGGGATCGGCGCAGGTGGGCCGTGCTGGCCCTGGTCCTGGCCGCGGAGTGCATGGACTTGCTGGACGGCTCGATCGTGAACGTCGCGGCGCCCACGATCAGGACCGAGCTGCACGCCAGCGCGGCCGCGCTGCAGTGGGTCATCGGCGGTTACGCGCTCGCCTTCGCCATCGGCCTGATCACCGGGGCCAGGCTCGGTGACCGGTACGGGCGTAAGCGCCTGTTCGTGGCCGGCTCGGTCGGCTTCGCCGCGGCGTCGCTAGCCGCGGCCCTGGCGGTCAGCCCGGCGATGCTGATCGGCTGCCGCCTGGCGCAGGGCGCGGCCGCCGCGCTGCTCATCCCGCAGGGCCTCGGCATCATCCGAGACGTCTTCGCCCCCGCCGAGCAAGGCCGTGCCTTCGCCGTCTTCGGCCCGGTCATCGGGCTGTCCGCGGTGCTGGGGCCGATCATCGGCGGTGCGCTGGTCAGCCTGGACGCCTTCGGCACCGGATGGCGGCTCATCTTCCTGGTGAACCTGCCGCTGGCGGTGGCCGCCGCGATCGGCGCCGCCCGGATCATGCCGGAGTCGCGCGCACCGCAGGCACCGCGCCCGGACGGCCCGGGCGCCCTGCTCGGCGCGGCCGCGATGGGCCTGCTCATCTACCCGCTGATCCAGGGCCGTCAGGCCGGCTGGCCAGCCTGGACGTACCTCATGATGGCGGCCAGCGTGCTGGCGGCCGGGCTGCTGGCCGGCTGGAGCCGGCGGCAGAGCCGGCAAGGCCGTGGCAGCCTGATCGAGACCGGCGTGTTCCGGCACCGCGGCTACAGCGCGGGACTGGCCTGCGTGGTGGTCTTCTTCGCCGGGATGGCCGGAATCCTGCTCGCGCTGACCTTGTACCTGCAGTTCGGCGAGCACTTCTCCGCCGTCCACGCCGGGCTGACGCTCGCGCCGTTCGCCGCGGGCTCGGCGGCCGGCGCGGTGCTGGCCGCCACGGTCGTCGTGCCCCGCCTCGGCCGCGGCGCGCTCCAGGTCGCCGCGGTGCTGCTAGCCGCCGGGACGTGGTGGCTGCGCAGCATCATCGACGCGCACGGGCTGGCGACCAGCTCGGCCGAGC
>JASIGD010000483.1 GCA_030045295.1 Streptosporangiaceae bacterium | reverse complement strand
CCCGGTGCAGGCGGCGATGACGGCCGCGCTCGACGACGACGCGCACGCGGTGGCCCAGCGGGAACGGTACGCCGCGCGGCGCTCGGTGCTGCGCGCGGCGTACGCCGGCGCGGGCTGGACGATCGACCACTCGGAGGCCGGGCTGTACCTGTGGGCCGCGCATCCGGCGCACGACTGCTGGTCGGCCGCGGACCTGCTGGCCGCGCGGTGCGGCATCCTGGTCACGCCCGGGGAGATTTACGGGCCGGGCGGAACCGGGCACATCCGGGTGGCGCTGACCGCGACCGACGAGCGGATCGCCGCGGCCGCGCAGCGGCTGGCCGCGCTGCGTCCCTGAACCACCCGGGCCGGTCCCGCGGCCTTGTGCGCACCGGCCAACGCCGGGCGCGTTCCTCATGCCCGGCGCATAGTGGTTCACCACGGCGCGATGCTCTACGTTCGAGGTGTACTGCGAAAAGAGCGCCGAACGGCCCGACGGGAACTGATCGGGGACGACAGATGACGACCACACCGGATGCGCCGACAGACGACGAACAGCTCGCCGACGACGCGGCACCGCTGGACTCGCTGCTGGTCGAGGCGGCGCTGGGCCCGCTGCGCCGGTTCGGGCCGGACTTGTCGACCGCCATGTTCGCGGTCGGCCTGGCCCGCCGGCCGCTGACCACCGCCCGGCGGCTGGGCGGCCTGGCCGCCGAACTGGCGCGGGTCGGCGCCGGGACCTCGGTGCTGGCGCCCGCCAAGCGGGACCGCCGGTTCGCCGACCCGGCCTGGACCGAGAACCTGCTGCTCCGCCGCGTCGTGCAGGCGTACCTGGCCGCCGGGATGACCGCGGACCAGCTCGTCGACGACGCCGCGCTGGGCTGGCAGGACGACAAGCGGGTCCGATTTCTCCTGGAGAACCTCTCCGATGCGCTGTCACCGAGCAACGTTCCGCTGGTGAACCCGGCGTCGGCGAAGGCGGCCATCGACACCGCCGGCTTCAACTTCGTCCGCGGCGGGATGACCCTGCTGCGCGACATGGCGACCAAACCGCGGATCCCGGAGATGGTCGACACGTCCTCGTTCGAGGTGGGCCGCAACCTCGCGGTCACGCCGGGAGCGGTGGTGCTGCGCACCGAGGTCATCGAGTTGATCCAGTACCGGCCGCAGACCGGGCAGGTCCGCGAGATCCCGCTGCTCATCGTCCCGCCGACGATCAACAAGTACTACGCGATGGACTTGGCGCCCGGCCGCAGCCTGGTCGAGTTCCTGGTGCAGGGCGGCCAGCAGGTGTTCGTGATCTCCTGGCGGAACCCGGACGCCCGGCACGCCGACTGGGGGCTGGACACCTACGCGACGGCCGTGATCGACGCGCTGGAGGCGGCACAGCGAGTCTGCGGGGTGGACCGGGCCGTGCTGATCGGCGCCTGCGCCGGCGGCATCATCTCCAGTGTCGCCGCCGCGCACCTGGCCGCCACCGGCCGGCTGAGCCAGCTGGCGGCGTTCGGCTTGTTCGTCACCGTGCTAGACACGACGCGGGCCGGCACGGTGGGGGCGATAGCCGACCGGCGGCTCGCGGCGGCGGCCAAGGCGATGTCGGCCCGCCGCGGGTACCTGGACGGCCGGGACCTGGCCGAGGTGTTCGCCTGGCTGCGCCCTGACGACTTGATCTGGAACTACTGGGTGAACAACTACCTGCTGGGCAAGAAACCGCCGGCGTTCGACATCCTGTTCTGGAACGCCGACACCACCCGGATGCCGGCCAGGCTGCACGCCGATTTCGTCGACCTGGCGCTGGACAACAAGCTCGTCACGCCGGGGGCGCTGAGCGTACTCGGTACCGCGGTCGACTTGTCCCGGGTCGACGTCGACGCCTACCTCGTCGCGGGCATTTCTGACCACATCACGCCGTGGCAGAACTGCTACCGCAGTACGCAGCTGCTCGGCGGCACGAGCCGGTTCGTCCTGTCCACCAGCGGGCACATCGCCGCGCTGGTCAACCCGCCGGGCAACCCCAAGGCGCGCTACCAGGTCAACAAGAACACTCCGGCCAACCCGGAGGGCTGGCTGAAGACCGCCGAGACAGAGCAGGGCACCTGGTGGCTCGACCTGCTGGCCTGGCTCGGCGAGCGGTGCGGCGCGGACAAGCCGGCCCCGGAACAACTCGGCGGCGGCGGGCTCCGGCCGCTGGTCGACGCGCCCGGCACGTACGTGTTCGACAGCTGAGACGCCGATGGGAAATCACAGGGGCCAGCGCGTTCACCTGAGGCCACCGCTGTACCATCCACTCGAAGGGAAGGGCCATGGATGAACCGACGATCGAAGTGATCATCGAGATCCCCAAGGGCAGCCGCAATAAGTACGAGTTCGACCACGACCGGCACGTGATGCGACTCGACCGGAGGCTGTTCACCGCCACCGTCTACCCCGCCGACTACGGCTTCATCCCCGACACGCTGGCCGAGGACGGCGACCCGCTGGACGTGCTGGTGCTGACGGCAGAACCGACCTTTCCCGGCTGCTATATCAAGGTCAGGCCCCTGGGCGTGTTCTGGATGCGCGACGAGCACGGCCCCGACGCCAAGATCATCAGCGTGATCGCCGGAGACCCGGATTATGCGAACGTCCACGACATAAACGACCTGCCCAAGCACCTCCTCGATGAAATCGAGCATTTCTTCAACGTGTACAAGGACCTCGAGCCCGGCAAGTCCACGCACACCGGGGGCTTCGAGGGGACCGCGGCCGCCCAGGACGTGATCGACGATTCCGTCAACCGGCTGAAGAACGCCTGAACCGCGGCGTCACGAGCCATCCGCCGGGAAGACAGTTTCGGCAGGACAGTTTCGGCAGGACAGTTTCGGGAGGACAGTTGAGGCTGCTGCTGATCGCCGCTCCTGGCGGCGGCAAGGGGACACAGGGCGAACTGCTGGCCGCGCGCTTCGGTGTCCAGCACATCTCCTCCGGGGAGGTGCTACGCGCCGCGGCCAGCGCGGACAGCCCGGCCGGCCGTGAGGTCGCCGCCTACCAGCGGCGCGGCGACCTGGTTCCCGACCAGGTCGTATTCGACCTGCTGATCCCGGTGGTGGCCGCCGCGTCCGCGCGCGGCGGGTACATCCTGGACGGGTTTCCCAGGACCTTGTCGCAGGCCATGACGGCCGCGGAAATCGGCGCACGGCTGGACCTGACGCTCGACGCCGCCATCTACCTGCGCGTGCCCGAGCCGGTGCTGGTCGAGCGGATGCTCGCCCGGGGGCGCCCGGATGACACCCCCGAGGTGATCAGGCACCGGCTGCAGGTGTTCGCCGATACCACCGGCCCGCTCATCGACTACTACCGGCGGGACAGGGGCATCCTGGTGGAGGTGGACGCGGACCAGCCGCCGGAGGCCATCGCCGACGAGATCCAGGCCCGCCTGGACGACATGAGCCGGGCCTCAGGCTAGCGCCGCTCTCAAGTTGCGGTGGAACGAATCGCCGCCAAAGTCTATTTTTGCGCAATGAATCTAGGCCGACACGCATGATCGGCGTATGCATCCAGTTAGCGCCAGCCCCTACCCTAGGCTCATGACCGATACGGAAGTCCGCGCGGCCGGGACACGGGGTCCGGCCCGGCGGCAGGCGAGCGCGCGCCGGTACTTGATGTGCCCGCCGGAGCATTTCGCCGTCACCTACTCGATCAACCCGTGGATGCGCCCGGGCCAGCCGGTCGACGCGGCCGCCGCGATGCGGCAGTGGGCGCGGCTGCGGCAGGTGTACCTCGACCTGGGCCATGACGTGCGGACGATCGAGCCGGTGCCGGGGCTGCCGGACATGGTGTTCGCGGCCAACGGCGCGACGGTCATCGGCGGGAAGGTGCTCGGCGTGCGGTTCCGGTACCCGCAGCGCGCCGGCGAGGCCGGCGCGTACCTGGATTGGCTCCGGGACAGCGGGTACGAGGACGTGCAGGCCGCCGAGCGCGTCAACGAGGGCGAGGGAGACATCCTGTTCACCGGGCGGGTGCTGCTGGCCGGGTACGGCTTCCGCACCGAACGGGCGGTGAGCACGGAGCTGGCCGGCCTGTTCGGGCTGCCCGTGGTGAGCCTGCGCCTGGTCGACCCGCGGTTCTACCACCTGGACACCGCGCTGTGCGTGCTCGACGCCGACACCGCCATGTACTACCCGGCCGCGTTCGACGACGCCGGGCGGGCCGCGATCGCGGAGCAGTTCGCCGAGCTGATCGAGGCGAAGGACGAGGACGCCGAGGTGCTGGGCCTGAACGCGGTCAGCGACGGCCGGCACGTCGTGCTCCCGGTCCAGGCCCGGACGCTGGCCGCCCAGCTGCGCGAGCGCGGGTTCGAGCCGTTCGGGGTCGACATGTCCGAGGTCCTCAAGGGCGGCGGCGGCCCGAAGTGCTGCACGCTGGAGCTGCGCTCGTAAGGAGGCGTAAGTATGACCGAGACCATGACCAGCCGCATGAGCGATCTGATCGAGCTCAGCTCCGCGCATTCGGCGCACAACTACGCCCCGCTGCCCGTGGTCATCGACGAGGCCGAGGGCGCCTGGGTAACCGACGTGGAAGGGCGCCGCTACCTGGACATGCTCGCCGCGTACTCGGCGCTGAACTTCGGCCACCGGCATCCGCGGCTGATCGCGGCCGCGTGGCAGCAGCTCAACCGGCTCACGCTGGTCAGCCGGGCGTTCGACCATGACCAGTTCGGGCCGTTCTGCGCTGAGCTGGCCGAACTGGCCGGCATGGACGTGGTGCTCCCGATGAACACCGGCGCCGAGGCGGTGGAGACCGCGATCAAGGTCGCGCGCAAGTGGGGGTACACGGTCAAGGGGGTCCCGGCCGACCAGGCCGTGATCATCGCGTTCGGCGGGAACTTTCACGGCCGCACGACCACGATCATCAGCTTCTCGACCGATCCCGACGCCCGGGATGACTTCGGGCCGTACACTCCGGGCTTTCGCGTCGTACCCTACGGCGACCTGGACGCGCTGACCGCGGCGATTGGTTCGCTCGGCGAACGCGTGGTTGCGGTGCTGGTGGAGCCGATCCAGGGCGAGGCCGGGGTGATCGTCCCGCCGCCCGGCTTCCTGGCCGGCCTGCGCCGGCTGTGCACCGAGCACGGCATCTTGATGATCGCGGACGAGATCCAGTCCGGGCTCGGCCGCACCGGCTTCACGTTCGCCTGCTCGGCGGACGACGTGGTGCCCGACGCCTACCTGCTCGGCAAGGCGCTGGGCGGCGGCATCGTGCCGCTGTCCGCGATGGTATCGACCTGGCCGGTGCTCGGCGTGCTGCATCCGGGGCAGCACGGGTCCACGTTCGGCGGCAATCCGCTGGCCTGCGCCCTCGGCCGCGAGGTCGTCGCGATGTTGCGGAGCGGGGAGTACCAGGCGCGTTCGGCCGCGCTCGGCAGGCATATGCACTCCCGGCTGGCCGGGCTGCCGCGTGACGTGGTGAGCGCGGTGCGCGGGCGCGGGCTGTGGGCCGGGGTGGAGTTCACCTCGCTGCCGGGGCGGGAGGCCTGCGAGCGGCTGGCCGCGCACGGGGTGCTGGCCAAGGAAACTCACGGGAACATGATCCGGCTGGCGCCGCCGCTGGTGATCAGCGAGGACGACCTGGACTGGGGGCTGGACCGGATCGAGGAGGCGCTGCTCTAGCCGCGTCGGCGGGCGGCGGCCAGATCAGGGGTCGGCGGAGTCGTCCAGCGGCTCAAGGCGGCGGTAGGCGCCGAAGTAGTGCACCAGCGGGCCGGGCGACGGCGAATCCGGCAGGCCGGCGACCGGAGGGCCGGTGAGCCCGGCGACCGGGGGGCCGGCGACCCCGGCGACCTGGCCGACGATGATGCTGTGGTCGCCGCCGTCGTGCACGGCGGTGGTCCGGCACTCCAGCACGGCGAGCGCGTCGTCGAGCACCGGCGCGCCGGTGACCGGGCCGGGATGGTGGGCGATCCCGTCCAGCTGGCCGGTCAGCGGGCGCCCCCGCGTGGCCAGCCAGCGGGCGGTCTTCTCGTCGTCCTGGGCCAGGATGGACACCGCCCAGGACCCCTCGGCGAGGACCGCGTCGTGGAAGCGCGCGATCTTCTCCGCGCAGAACAGCACCAGCGGCGGTTCCAGCGACACCGACGCGAACGCGCTCACGGTCATCGCATGGCCGTGCGGGGTGGTGACCACGACGATGCCGCTCGCGAACTGGCCCGCGGCCCGGCGGAACGAGGCCTGGTCGACGTCGCTCACCGGGGCTGCGCCCGGATCCAGCCGCCGAACGACAGGGCCACCCCGGCCAGCGCGCTGGCCGTGCCGCCGTACAGGTACCACTTGCCCGCGGCCGAGTCGCTGATGATCACGCTGCCGTTCGAGACCGGTATGGACAGCACGAGGCACGCGAGGATCCAGCCCGCGGCGGGCGCGAACGCGCCGCTGGCCGAGCGCATGGCCCAGGCTCCCAGCAGGCACGTGGCCAGGATCGCGGCGCAGAACACGAGCGAGGCCAGCGGCACCGAGCCGGGCATCCGGCTGTACTGGAAACTGCCGATCACACCCTGCACCGCGCCGACCAAGAACAGCACGCAGTACGTGGCGCCGGTCAACAGCAACCGGGTCCCCCTCCTGCCTGCCGTGACGCTCATGAGAGCAGGCTACTGCGTTTATTCGGAAGTTCGGGTTATTCAGATTCCCGCCCCGGTTCCCGCCCTCCGGCAAACAGATCCGCCTCGCGGTCCCCGGCGCCGGGCGGGCCGGCCAGCAGGGTGTAGTACTCGGTGCCGAGCGCGCGCCGGCGCACCCCGTCGGACAGCGCGAAGAACGGGGCCGACACGGTGATCTGCGTCGCGTGCGCGCGCATCGCGGCCAGCTTCTGGCCGAAGTAGGCCTCGGCGTCGATCTCGGTGCGGCCCTGATCCGATTCAAGCGCGGCCGTCGCGTAGAACTTCGCCGGCCCGGCCGCGCCTGCCCGTTGCCGGGCGCGGCGGGAGACCCGGTGCGCCTGGATGTGGTCGGGATGCCCGTAGGCGCCGTCGGCGCCGTAGGTCACCAGGACCTGCGGCCGCACCTCGCGGATGACGTCGAGGAGGGCGTCGGCCGCCTCATCCAGGTCGGCGCGCCAGAAGCAGCGCGGGTCGGCGTTGCCCGCGGTGCCCATCATGCCCGAGTCGCGCCACCGGCCGGGACCGCCGAGGAACCGGTGGTCGGTCACGCCGAGCGCGGCGCAGGCGGCGGCCAGCTCGCCGATCCGGTACTCCCCCAGCCGGTCTTCCTCGTCGGCGGCCAGGTAGGCCAGCTGCGGCGGGATGATCTCGCCGAGCTCGCCGAGCGTGCAGGTGACCAGCGTGACCTGCGCGCCCTCCGCGGCGTACCTGGCCATCGTCGCCCCGGTGTAGAGCGACTCGTCATCCGGGTGCGCGTGCACGAGCAGCAATCGCCGCGCCCCGGGGTGGTCAGCCGATGGCACGCTGCGAGCCTATCGGCTCGGCGGGCAGCACCAGGAAATGGCCGGTGGCCGTGACGGCGTGACGGCTGTTTCGGGTCCGTCGTCACAACCGTGCTTTCGACGTGGTGCGGGTGGGGCCGGAATGGCTAGGGTCGGGGGATGACCGACAGTTTCCCCCGGCAGCAGGCCAGGACCAGGCGTTTCACGCTCGGCGCGGCGCGCGCGTTCCGCGTCTCGCCTGACGGCAGCAGGGTCGTCTACCTGCGCACGAAGGGCGGCACGGACCCGGTGACGTGCCTGTGGGTGCTGGACGTGGGCACCGGGCTCGAGCGCCTGGCCGCCGATCCGAGGACGCTCGGCGCCGACGAGGCGGACCTGCCGGCGCAGGAGCGGGCGCGGCGGGAGCGGGTCAGGGAGCTGGCCGGCGGCATCGTGGCCTACGCCACCGACGAGGCGGTCACGGTGGCCGTCTTCGCGCTGTCCGGGCGGGTCTACGCGGTGCCGCTGGCCGGGGACGGCGCGCCGGCCCGC
>JASIGD010000482.1 GCA_030045295.1 Streptosporangiaceae bacterium | reverse complement strand
GCAGGATCTGCCGCAGCCGCTCCCGCCCGATAGCCACCGGCCGGGGACAGCAGGCTAAATAGGCGGCTAGCTTGCGCAGGCTCCACCGGGTGAACGGCTGGCCCAGCTTCTCCGGCCGCGTGGTGGCCGCCGCGACGATAACCTCAATAGCCTCATCACTGATCAGGCGGGGACGGCCTCCCGCCCACCGAGGGTCCAGCGCCGCCAGCCCCTTGGCGTTGAACGCGTGGATCACATCCCGGACGGTGTTCTCATCCGCAGCAACGAGCCGGGCGATTGCCGGCACCAGCGTGCCTGACGCCGACGCCATGATGATCATCGCCCGGCGCACCCGGACCGACTCGTGCTTGCCGCGCCGCACGGTCTGCTGCAGACGCCGACCCTCCTCATCAGCCAGCCGCCGCGCCCGAACCGGCTCAGCCATCACGCCTCCCGTCACTCGACCTGATCACCACACGATCGAGTGTGGAAGCAATCACCGCGGCGTGTCAGCAGACCCGGTCAACGTTCGTGGCCAGCGCACTAGCTGGGCGGCGGGCTAGCTGGGCGGCGGGCGGGGCCGCGGGTTAGCCGGGCCGCGGGTTAGCCGGGCCGCGGGTTAGCCGAGGCGGCGGGGTTAGCTCGGCGCCGTGCTTTCGCTGGCGCGCAGCTGCGATTTGATCTCCGGCTTCAGCACCTTGCCGACCTTGGAGCGGGGCAGATCGGCCCATACCTCGACCTGCTTGGGGGCCTTCACGCTACCGAGACGTTCCTTGACGAAGGCGCGCACCTCATCGCGCGTCACGGTGTGGCCGGGCCGGAGCTGGATGACCGCGGTGACGCGCTCGCCCCATTTCTCGTCCGGCAGCCCGATGACCGCGCAGTCCTGCACCGCGGGATGCGCCAGGAGGGCCTGTTCGACTTCTGCGGAATAGACGTTGAAGCCGCCGGTGATGATCATGTCTTTGGCGCGGTCGACGATGAACAAGTAACTGTCGTCATCGAGGTAGCCGATGTCCCCGGTGTGATGCCATCCGTGCCTGCCGGCCTCGTCCGAGGCGGCCGGGTTCTTGTAGTAGCCCGCCATCACCAGCGGGCCGCGGACCACTATCTCGCCGCGCTGGCCCGGGCCGAGCAGCGTCCCTTTGTCGTCCATGATTCCGACGAGGGTGAGCGGCGTGGGCCGACCGGCCGAGGACAGGCGCTCGCGCGCCAGCGAACCGTCCGCGTGGAAATGGTCCGCAGGCGCCATAGTGGAGATCATCATCGGCGCTTCGGACTGGCCGAACAGCTGACCCATGACCGGGCCGATCCGGTCGAGCGCCTCCTCCAGTCGGCTCGCGGACATCGGCGCCGCGCCGTACCACAGGCACTGGATGCTCGCCAGGTCGGTCGAGGCCAGGCCGGGATGGTCGAGGAGCATGTAGACCAGGGTCGGTGGCAGGAACGTGTGGGTGATCCGGTGCCGTTCGATCAGGGCGAGGAACTCGCTCAGATCCGGCTTGGGCATGATGACGATCTCGCCGCCGAGCGTCATGACCGGGAAGCACAGGACGCCGGCCGCGTGGGTCAGTGGCGCGAGGGCCAGGTACCTGGGACGCGGGCCGAACGGGTAGCTCATCAGCGTCAGCGCGGACATCGCCTCGATGTTGTGGCCGGTGAGGATCACGCCCTTCGGGCGGCCGGTAGTGCCCCCGGTTCCGACCAGCATGACGATGTCGTCGACCGGTCCGGCCTGCCACGGGCCGGCGTCCGTGCCGTCCAGCCACTCGGTGAACGACGTGGCCGAGGCTACCGAGCCGGCCTCGGGGCCGGCGTCGAGGCAGACCAGCGTGGTGAGCTTCGGCAGGTCCGGCAGGATCTTGGTGACCAGCGACGCGAAGGCGGCCTGGAAGATCAGGCAGCTACAGTCGAACAAGTCGAGCAGGTCGCGGTTTTCCGCCGCCTCGTTGCGCGGGTTGACCGGGCACCACACCGCACCCGCCCGCGACACGCCGAAGACGCAGCTGAACGCCAGCGGATCGTTGGCCGACACGATCGCGACCTTGTCGCCGGGATGCACGCCGGACCGGTCCAGCGCCCGGGCGATGCGCCAGGACAGCTCCTGGACCTCGCCGTAGGACAGCGCGTGCCCGCCGGTGGTGAGGCACGGGGCTGACGTGCCCAGGGAGGCACCCTTGTCGAGGTAGTCGGTCAGGCGCACGCGTCGTCCTTCGGGCTCCCGCGGGTCCTCAGCTCTGCACGGTGAGGGTGGGTTCCATCACCAGGCCGAAGCTGCGCAACACGCCGAGCAGCTCACGGTGGCCGAACGCCTGGCAGCCCGATGCGAAGCCGACGCGCTTCGGGGGCTGCTGCAGCAGCGAGTATGCGCCGTACGCCTGCATCAGGCCGGTCTGCTTGTAGTTGGAGTTGCCGTGGATGACGCAGTGCGCGCGACCCAGCGGGCCGGATGCGTGCACGGAGTCCAGCGAGGTATTGATCCGCGTGCTCTCGCGCGGCGGCATCTGGTTCATCACGTTGGCGGCCTGCTCGGTGAGGACCCGCAGCTTTTCCGCGTCGGACAGCCCTTCGATCTGCTGTAGGGCCGCGCTCACGATCTGCGGCACGCCCAGCATGAGCGCACGGTTGAACACGCCGCCCAGCACCTTGACGTTGGCCACGCGCGGGTCGCGCTTGAACCACACCGGGTGCGAGGTGCCGCCCCACGGCAGCGCCAGGCCGGTCTCGTGCTGGCCAGGGACCACCACGTCATACAGGCCGGCGTCGGCGGGCCATTCGACGTAGCGGTTCTGCTCCAGGTAGTACGCCTTGGACAGCGCCGCGTTGACCAAGATCGTCCGCGTCGACGCCACGGTCGGCATGCCCTTCCAGAAGACCAGGATGTCGAGGGTGTCCAGGCCCGGGGTCTCAAGGCAGATGCTGGCCGCGATCTCGCCCGTGGTGTACATCTGCGCGACGCCCGGCGCGAGCAGCAGGCCCTTCTCCGCCATCCGCTGGCCGTAGTTCTCGTCGCACTCGATCAGCCAGTCCTGTTCGCCCGTGGTATCGAGATAGTGGCACCCGGCGGCGATGCAGGCCTCGACTACCTCAGCGCCGTACTGGGCGAAGGGGCCGACGGTGTTGCAGACCACGCTGGCCCCAGAGAACAGCTCGGTCAGAGGTCCCGTGTCGTGCGCGACCTCGGCGATCTCGTGATCCACCGTGTCGATACCGGGAACCTTGTCGAGAGCTTCGGCGATCCGCGCCTTGTCGCGCCCGGCCGCGACGAACGGGAGGTTGAACTCACGCAGGTACTCGCAGACCAGGCGGCCGGTGTAGCCGGAGGCGCCGTAGACGATGACGGGCTTGGCGGTACTCATGGCTCGCTCCTTTCCTCACATGCCCATGCCACCGTCGACGGGCAGGCCCGCGCCGGTGATGAAGCGGCTCGCGTCCGAGGCCAGGAACACTACCGCGTCGGCCATGTCCGCGACCTCGCCGAGGCGGCCTTGCGGGGTGAGTCCGACCACGGTACCTACCGCGTCTTCCACGCTCGGGAACAAGCCGAGCGTCACCACGTCCTGCGCGAGCTGGTTACCCATCTCGGTGGGCACTAGGCCCGGATAGAGGCAGTTCACCCGGACGGAGTAGCCGAGCTTGCCGGACTCCATGGCGGCTACCCGAGTCAGCCGGTCGACCGCGGACTTCGTCGCGGAGTAAACCGCGATGCCCGGGAAGGCGATCGTGGCGGCGACCGACGCGATGTTGACGACCGCGCCGCCGCGGCCGGCCGGGCCGCCCGGGCGCATCGCGCGGAAGGCGTGCTTGATGCCGAGCGAGGTACCGAGGATGTTGACCTCGAGCATGCGGCGGATGTCGTCGGGGTCGAGGTCGGCGACCAACTGGGTGATCTCGATGCCGGCGTTGTTGACCAGGATGTCCAGGCCGCCGAGTTCGCTGATCGTGTCCGCGACGACCAGTTCCCAGCTGGCATCGCTGGTCACGTCGAGGGGGAGGAACGCGGCGGTGGCGCCGGACTTCTTGAGCTCGTCGGCGGTCGCCTGGCCGAGGTCTTCGCGTATGTCACCGATGACCACGGCCGCCCCGGCGCGGGCCAGCGCCTCGGCCATCCCGGCACCGAGCCCGCGGGCCCCGCCGGTGACCAGGGCCTTGCGTCCGGTCAAGTCGTAGATACTCATGATGCATCTCCTCTTCGAGGCGGCGCTGACTCCCGGCTCGGATCTCGGCCATGCGACGTAGGTCACAGCGTAACGAAATCTGGACAGTCGTCAAGAGTTTGTTGGACGATTGTCAAGCACTCTTCTGGGCCAGGACGAGCCGCCAAGATACAGTTGGGTTCGGGCTCGCAAAGTGCGGGCATCCGAGTGTCGACGGGAAGTCGCCGTGACTGACGTGGCCTCTGTGGCTGACAAGACTCGCGTGGAGGACGCAATCCGCGCGGCTGA
>JASIGD010000481.1 GCA_030045295.1 Streptosporangiaceae bacterium | reverse complement strand
ATGCCACCGGTGATCGGGTCACGGTCGCTGAACGCCACCAGGAACGGCTTGTCCCACACGGACAGCTGACGCCACGCCGCCCGGTTGGCCTCGGCAGCCGGGTCATCGGGGGTGGTCGGGACCAGGTTGGGCATGGCCCGCACCGCGGCGGCGAACGTGGGGTCAGGAAAGGGAGCTTCGTAGGCGGCCAGAACCTCCGGGGCCAGGCGCGTCTGGCAGCCGGACTGCACCAGCCGGGACACGCTCAGCGCGGGCGCGGTGCGGACGACCTCACGGAACCGGAGCCAGACCTCGGGCATCGGCTGGTCACCGGTGGGCAGCCCGGTATTCGCCGCCACCACCCGGGCGAACCGGTCCGGGTGCTCGGCGACCAGCCGCAGCCCGATCAGGCCGCCCCAGTCCTGCCCGACCAGGGTCAGCGCGCGCAGGTCAAGCCGGTCGAAGGCGAGCGCGCGGATCCATTCCACGTGCCGCGCGTAGCTGTGATCGGCCATGTCGGCGGGCTTGTCTGACCGGCCGAATCCGGCCAGGTCGACCGCGATGGCCCGCAGCCCGGCGTCCGCGAGCACCGGGATGACCTTGCGGTACAGGAACGACCAGCTCGGCTCCCCGTGCAGCAGCAGCACCGGCTCCCCGCCGGCCGGCCCGGACTCGACGTAGGCCAGACGCAGGCCGCCGACGTCGGCGTAGTGGGGCGTGAACCCGAAGTCGGGCAGGTCGGCGAAACGGTCCTCGGGCGTGCGCAGTGCCTTCATCCCGACATGGTGTCACGAGACGCTTCCTGGCCACGCGGGGAACCTTGAGGTCGGCACGCTAACGAGCTGGCCAGTTCGGCGTAGAGAGCGGCGGTTTGAGCGGCGATGGCGGACCAGCCGAACTCGGCGACCGCGCGCTTGCGGCCCGCCTGGCCCATCGCCGCGGCGCGGTCGGGGTCCCGGATCAGCGTGTCCAGGGCGGCAGCGAGCGGTTCCGGCTCTCCCGGCGGCACCAGCAGCCCGGTCTCGCCGTCGGCCACCACCTCGGGGATCCCGCCGGTGCGCGACGCCACGACGGCGGTCCCGCACGCCATGGCCTCCAGGTTCACGATGCCGAGCGGCTCGTAGACCGACGGGCAGGCGAACACCGTGGCGTGCGTGAGCAGCTGGATGACCTCTTGTTTCTGCAGCATCTCCGGGATCCACACCACGCCGGAGCGGGTGGCGCGCAGGCCGTCTACCAGCCCGGTCACCTCGGCCTCCAGCTCGGGCGTGTCAGGCTGGCCCGCGCACAGCACCAGCTGCGCCTCTGGGACCAGGCTGGACGCGGCGCGGAGCAGCACCGGCACGCCCTTCTGCCTGGTGATCCGGCCGACGAAGATCACGTATGGACGAGCGAGATCGATCCCGTACCGGTCCAGCACCCGCGTCTCCGGGTCGGGCCGGTACTCGGTGGTGTCAATCCCGTTGCGTATCACCCGTATTCGTTCGGGGGAGATTTCGGGATAAGCGGTCAGGATATCGGCGCGCATGCCGTCCGAGACCGCCACCACAGCCGCGGCCGCGGCCGCTGATACCCGTTCGCACCAGGAAGAAATCCGGTAGCCGCCGCCCAGCTGCTCGGCCTTCCACGGCCGCAGCGCCTCGAGTGAGTGCATGGTCATGACGTGCGGGATGCCGTACAGCAGGGCCGCCAGGTGACCGGCCAGGTTCGCGTACCAGGTGTGCGAATGGACCAGCTGGGCGGTCCCGACGGCCGCGGTCATGGACAGGTCGGTGGACACCACCTGCAGCGCCTGGTTTGAGTCGGCCAGCAGGTCCCAGGGCCGGTGCGCGACGGCGCCCGCGCGGTCCTCGCCCTGGCAGTGCACGGTGAGGTCGACCAGGTGCGCCAGCTCGCGGGCCAGGTAGGCGACGTGCACGCCCGCGCCGCCGTACACGTCAGGCGGGTACTCCCTGGTCAGCAGCGCGACACGGAGCTTGCCTGGTGCGGGCTTGTCGGTCACGGGACGACCTCCTGGCCCTTTCCCACCACCGTGATGCCGCCGGCCGACACCACGAAGCCGCGCGCCCTGTCGTGTTCCTTGTCGACGCCGACCTGCGCCCATTCCGGCACGACGACGTTCTTGTCGATGATCGCGTCCTTGACCACCGCGTGCCGTCCGACCGTGGTGTTGTGCAGCAGCACCGACCGCTCGACCGTGGACCAGCTGTTCACCCGGACCCCCGGGGACAGCACGGACTGGCGGACCAGTCCGCCGGAGACGACCACGCCGTTGCTGACCAGGCTGTCGATCGCGCGCCCGATGCGGTCGCCGGACTCGTGCACGAACTTCGCGGGCGGCACCGACGGCACGTAGGTCAAGATGGGCCACCGGTCGTTGTACAGGTTAAATATGGGCTCCACCGCGCACAGGTCCATCTGCGCGTCGAAGTAGGAGTCAAGCGTGCCGACGTCACGCCAGTAACCCGCGTCCCGCTCGGTCGCGCCGGGGACCTTGTTGTCCGTGAAGTCGTAGGCCTGCGCGCTGCCGTTCGCCACCAGCATCGGGATGATGTTGCCGCCGATGTCATGCCGGCTCGAGTCGTCGGCCGCGTCCTTACGCAGCGCGTCCACCAGCACGTCGGTGTCGAACACGTAGTTGCCCATCGACGAGTAGCACATGTCCGGGTTACCCGGCATCGGCGG
>JASIGD010000480.1 GCA_030045295.1 Streptosporangiaceae bacterium | reverse complement strand
GGCCTGCGCGCCAGCGTCGGCGACCCGTGCGACCTGGCCCGCCGCCGGGCGAACCTGGCGGTCAGCACGCTGACCGTCCGGCTCGACCGGACCGCGCGCCGGGCGTCGTTCCTGCTGCACTGGCGGGATCCGGCCCAGGTCGGCCACGCCGGCGGCCTGTACCAGGTCGTCCCCGTCGGCGTGTTCCAGCCGTCCGGCGCGGCGGCCGCGGATCAGCGTCATGACTTCTCGCTGTGGCGGTGCATGGTCCGCGAGTTCGCCGAGGAGCTGTGCGGCCGCCCGGAGGAGCACGGCGGCCGGGGCGGCCCGGTCGGCTACGACTCCTGGCCTTTCGCCCGGCAGCTGACCGGCGCGCTTGACGCCGGCGAGATCCGCGTCTGGTGCCTGGGCCTCGGCACCGACCCGCTGACCTACGCGACCGACCTGCTCACCGTGGCGGTCATCGACAGCGCCGTGTTCGACGCGTGGTTCAGCCTGAACCCGCGGCGCAACGCCGAAGGCCTGGTTCTTCCCGCGCGCCAGTTCACGGCCGGGGTCATCGACCGCACCCTGGCCCGCGAGCCCGTCCAGGCGGCCGGGGCCGCCCTGCTGCGGCTCGCCTGGCGGCACCGCAGGGCGCTCGGGATCGGGAGATAATGAATGCCCCGGCGATCGCCGGGCACGTACGTCCGCGAACGCGAGATCGCGCCCGATAGATCCAGAAACGGTGGGCGCCGAGAAGCGCCGGTGACCACCGGTCTTAGGAGTCCAGCCGTGCCGCCAGACATCCGGGTCCGCCGCATATACGACGAGGCGTCGCCGGCGGACGGCGCCCGGGTGCTGGTCGACCGGGTCTGGCCGCGGGGGGTGCGCAAGGACGCGGCCCGGCTGGATGACTGGGCGAAGGACGTCGCGCCGTCCACCGAGCTGCGCAAGTGGTACGGGCACGACCCGGCGAAGTTCGACGAGTTCCGCCGGCGTTACCTGGGCGAGCTCACCGGCGGCGTCGAGCGCGCGGCGCTCGGCCAGCTGCGCGGGCTCGCCGCGGCCGGGCCGGTGACGCTGCTGACCGCGACGAAGGACGTGGCCCGCAGCCAGGCCGAGGTACTCGCGCAGGTCCTGCGCCAGCCCGAACAGGCCGACGACGACGCCGGCGGGGACGCGGCCTGCTGGGCTCACCTGGTCTGCCCGCAGTGCGGGGCGATGGTGAGCGAAGGGCACGCGCCGGGCTGCGCGGCCGGCGCTTAGACGAACGCGCCGACCCCGGTGATCGCCCGCCCCACGATCAGCGTGTTCATCTCGCGGGTGCCCTCGTAGGAGTAGATCGCCTCGGAGTCGGCGACGAACCGGCCCACGTGGTTCTCCAGCAGGATGCCGTTCCCGCCGAGGAGCTCGCGGGCCCAGCCGACCGCCTCCCGCATCCGGACCGTGCAGAACGCCTTGGCCAGCGCGGAATGGTGGTCCTCGGCCAGGCCGTCCTGCTGCAGCGCGGACAGCCGCGCGCACAGGCAGGCCGACGAGGTGATGTTGGCCAGCATCCGGACCAGCAGGTCCTGCACCAGCTGGAAGCCCGCGATCGGCCGGCCGAACTGCTGGCGCTGGCGGGAGTAGGCCAGCGCGTGCTCGTACGCGCCGCGGGCGCAGCCGGTGGCCATCCAGGCCACGCCGGCCCGGGTCAGCCGGAGCACCGCGGCGGTGTCCCGGAAGCTGTCGGCCCGCTGCAGCCGGTTCGCCTCGGGGACCCGGACCCCGTCCAGGGTGATGTACGCGTTCTGCACCACCCGCAGCGCGATCTTGTCCCGTATCTTCGAGGTGCCGAACCCGGGCGTGTCCTTCTCCACCACGAACCCCTTGACCTGGCCGTCCTCCTCGGACCGCGCCCAGATCACCACGTAGTCGGCGAACGTCGCGTTGCCGATCCACTTCTTCTGCCCGTCCAGCACCCATTCGTCGCCGTCCCGCCGGGCCGTGGTGAGCAGCCCGCCGGCGGCTCCCGACCCGACCTCGGGCTCGGTCAGCCCGAACGCGCCGATCTTCTCCATTCGCGCCATCGCGGGCAGCCACCGCTGTTTCTGCTCCTCCGACCCGCACAGGTAGATGGACCCCATGGCCAGGCCGCTGTGCACGCCGAAGAACGTCGCGATGGACGGGTCCACCCGGGCCAGTTCCATCGCGGTCATCCCGTCCAGCAGGCAGCCGCGCCCGGGGCAGCCGTACCCGGTGTACGGCAGGCCGGCGATGCCGAGCTCGCGGATGCCCGGTATCACCAGGTCGTGCGGGAACTCCTCCCTCGTCCAGTAGTGGTTGATGACGGGCTGGATGGACTTTTCCATGAACGCCCTGACCCGCAGCAGAACCTCGCGGTCTTCGGGCGCGAGCAGCTGCTCGAGCAGGTAGAAGTCGGCGTCCTGGACGGCGGCGCGGCCGGGCTTGGTCATGCCAGTTCTCCCTATTTCACGGTGCGGCGAGGAAGGCGTCTACCACCGGGGCCAGCTCGGCGGCCTCGGTCACCAGGCCGAGATGGCCGCCGTGGTAGACGTGCAGCTGCGATCCCGGGATGAGCAGGTTCATCAGCCTGGCGTTGGCCAGCGGGATGATCGGGTCGTCGTCGCCGGACAAGATCAGCGTCGGCTGGCGGATCAGCGGCAGGAACGGCAGGCTGGTCCAGCCCGCGCCGGCCAGCAGCTGGTACAGGTACCCGCGTGACGGCCCGACCCGGTTGCCGTCGTTCATCGCGGCCGCGATCCGCCCGGGGTCGCGCCGGGCCGACCCGCCGTACAGGTCGCCGGCGAACCGCTGCAGGTACCCGCGGTCCAGGTAGCGCCGCGGCGTCGCCAGGTGCGCGAGCGCCGACGGCTTGCCCGGCACCATCAGCGAGCCGGTCGCGGTCGCGGTCAGCACCAGCCGGCGGCAGCGGGACCGCTGGAACGCGGCGAAATGCTGCGCCACGCCGCCGCCCCAGGAGATCCCGAGCACGTCGACGCGGTCGTAGCCGAGTTCGGTCAGCAGCCGGGCGATCAGCCGGCACAGCCCGGTGAAGCGGTACGGCAGCGCCGGCTCGGCCGATCCGCCGACGCCGGGCGGGTCGAACCGGATCACGTCGGTGGCCGGGTCGAGCTCCCGGACGAACGGCTCGAGCAGGTCCAGGCTGGCGCCGATCCCGTTGATCAGCAGTAGCGGGACCCGGGGCGCGGGGGGAGCCGGCCGCGGCCCGCGCTGACCCGCCGTACAGGTCCCCGGCCGCCCGTTCGAGG
>JASIGD010000479.1 GCA_030045295.1 Streptosporangiaceae bacterium | reverse complement strand
GGTGGCCGGCGTCGATCTCGATCGTCGTAGCGCTCATGCGCCGGGCGAAGAACCGCTGCAGGTCCGGTGAGATGGTGCGGTCCTGCCGTGATACGGCGTACCAGGATGGTTTCGACCGCCACGCCGCCGCCGCCGTTTCCTGATGGAAAAGGGCTTCGGAGACGCGGCCTTGCACCGCGTAAAGCACTCGCGCCTGGGCGGGGTCGACGCCGTTGGCGAAGTCGTTCAGGAAGGCGTGCTCGGTGAGCCCGCCGTACCCCGCGGTGTAGACAAGCCCGGCGCTGGCGGGCGGCGCCGGGAACGTTCCCGCGAGCGCGGGGTAGTCCTCGCCGGCGTCGGGCGCGCGAGCGGCGATGTAGACCAGGCCCGCCACGCGCGGGTCGGTACCGGCCTCGCTGATGATGGTGCCCGCGAACGAATGACCAACCAGGATCACCGGCGCCTCGTGCAGCGCCAGGATGCGGCGGGTGTGCGCCACGTCGTCGGCCAGCGAGTTCAGCGGGTTCTGCACGGCGGTCACGGCCAGCCCGGCGGCCTGCAGCCGCTGGATTACCGCCGACCAGCACGAGCCGTCGGCGTAGGCGCCGTGAACCAGCACGACGCCGGGATGGGGGCCTGGCGAACTCATAGGCTTCTCCTTCGATGCTCCGCGGCCGGCTCCCGGAACAATGGCACATTATCTGGTACCGCTTCTCCTGGAGGCCTGTCCGATCGTCACAGCGGGGACGTGCCGGCGTCGGCCAGGGGGTCGGCGCGCTGGCCGCTGGCCGCGAACAGGTAGTCGCGTGAGGCGAGGACCTGCGCGGCGACGGCGTTCATGTCGTGGCCGGTCAGCTTGCCGCGCCATTTGCGGACCTGGCCGGCGACCAGGACGGTATCGACGTTGCCGGCGTGCGCCAAGGCGGTGACCGTGGCGACCGCGTTGGTGCCGGGGGCGGTGTTGACGTCGGTGCTGCGGATCAGCGCGATGTCGGCTTCCTTGCCCGGCGTCAGGGAGCCGACCTTGCGGGACAGGCCCGCGTTGGCGGCGCCGCCGAGGGTGGCGAACCGCAGCACGTCCGACGGCGTCAGCTGGCCTGGCGGGTCCTGCTCGCCGGCCGTGACGCGGCCGAAGACGCTGCCGCGGTGCTTGCTGAGCAGCGTCTGCATCTCGGTGAACATGCTCAGCCCGTAGCTGATCTCGTTGTCGCCGGACAGCCCGGGCACGAGCCCGGCCGCGCGCGCCTGGTCGAGGGGAGGGAAGCCCGAGCCCAGCCCGAAGGCCGCGTCCGACCGCGGGCACAGGTTGACGGCGGCGCCGGAGCCCTTGATGAGTTCCCAGGTCTTGTCGGGCAGGACGTTGCAGTGGTTGAACGCGTGGTCCCTGGTGAGCAGGCCCTTGGCGGCCAGGCCGTCGAGCACGTCGGCGACGTTGCCGATGTGGGAGCCCATCTCATTCGACATCCACAGGCCCTCGCGGCGGGCCAATTCCCACAGCTCGGCCGAGGGGTACACGTCGAACAGGCGCAGCGTCACCAGCTGATCCTCGCAGCTGAAGTATTCGCTGCGCAGCCGGGTGACGTCGGCGGGCCAGGTCGGCGGGTCCGCTCCGACCGGAGCGCCGGAGGCGTGCACGCCGCGGATGCCCGAGTCGATCAGCGCCTCGACCGCGGCGCGGCGCTGGAGTGCTCCGGCGTCCGGGAGTTGTGCGAGTTGTCCACGATCGTGGTGATGCCGGCGTCCAGGGCCACCAGCGCGGTGGCCAGCGTACCGGCGTAGTTGTCGTGCGGGCGGTAGTGCGGCCCGTAGCCGAAGGCGGTGAAGCTCAGGTAGCCGCCGAAATCCAGCGCCGGGGCGGCCCCGCGCAGCTGGCCCTCCCAGGCGTGCACATGTGCGTCGACGAAGCCGGGCACCGCGATGGTCCCGGCGGCGTCGATGACCACCGCCTGTCCGGCCCGGCGGGCGAGGTCCTCGCCGACCTGGTCGATCTTGCCGTCACGGATCAAGATGTCGCCTGCCGCGTAGTCACCCACCGCCGGATCCTGGCTCAAGATGACCGCGCCCTCGATCAGCACCGGCCGGCCCCCGGGATGCCTCAGCTCGGCCAGGGTCCGGGCGTCCGCGCCGGTATCCCGGCCAGGAGCGGGCACGGCCGGACTCGATGGCGAGGTCGCGTACTGGGAAGTCACTGCTTCACCCGGGCTGATGCCTAGATCTTCGCGAAGTGCTGGAAGCACTCGTAGTAGGGGTCGGTCGACAAGGCGAAGTGAGCCGCCTCTGAGCGCTTGACGGCCAGGTAGGCGGCGCTGCGCAGCGGGCCGAGCAGGTCCATCATCATCTGGTCGGCGGCCAGCGCGTCCAGGGCCGCGTTGAGCGAGGCGGGCAGGCGGTGGGCGCCAGCCACCGCCCGCTCGGCGTCGGTGAGCGTGGCCGGGTCGACGTTCACCGGCTCCCCGGGGTCGAACTTGCCGCGGATGCCCTCCAGGCCGGCGAAGATGACCGCGCCGAGCGCGAGGTACGGGTTCGCGGTGGAATCGGACGGCTTCAGCTCCAGGTTGACCGAACTGCCCGGGTC
>JASIGD010000478.1 GCA_030045295.1 Streptosporangiaceae bacterium | reverse complement strand
CGATGCCCTCGCCGAACGTCTCCGGGTCGACGAGGACGACCAGGTCGAACTCGAGGCCCTTGACCAGTTCCGGGGTCAGCGACCGGACGCGGGAGGTCGCCCGGGATGCGGGATCGCCGATGACGCAGGCGATCCCCTCGGCGTGTGCTTCGAGCCACGTGTCGAGGGTCGAGTCCAGATCCGAAGCAGGCCCGTGGACCACGGGGACGCCGGTACTGCGGATGGAGGTCGGCACGTTGGCGTCCGGGAGCACGGCCCGGATGACCGGCTCGGCTTCCGCCATGACCTCTTCCGGCGTTCGGTAGTTGATGCTCAGGGAGGCCAGGCGGATCTCGTCGAACCCGATCCGCTTGAGCCGTTCCGGCCACGACTCCGTGAACCCGTGCCTGGCCTGGGCCCGGTCCCCGACGATGGTGAAGCTCCGGGACGGGCAGCGGAGCAGCAGCATCTGCCACTCCGCGTCGGTCAGTTCCTGAGCCTCGTCCACGACGATGTGCGCGAACGGGCCAGCGAGCAGGTCCGGGTCGGTGCCGGGCAGTGCGGCCTGGTCGACCAGCGCGTCCTGGAAGTCCTCGCCGCGCAGCATCGTTACCAGGCCGACGCCGTACTCGTCGTCGGCCGCCTCGATCAGGTAGTCCACGACTCGGGCCATCTGCTCGCGTTCGGCGGCGAGGGCTGCGTCATGCTGGCGCTTACGCCGCGATGCCTCCGGGTCGCCGAGCCGCTGCCGGGCTGCGTCCAGGAGCGGCAGGTCGGACACCGTCCAGGCCTGGGCGTCTGCGCGCTGCAGCTTGTGCACGTCACCGGGGCTGAGCCCGGGAGCGCACATGCGCAGGTAGGCGGGTACCGACCACAGGTCCCCGACGAGGTCGGCCGCTTCCAGGAGCGGCCACGCCCGGCTGAAGGTGGTGCGCAGCTCATCGTTCTGCAGCAGCGACCTGCGAAACAGGTCAGCCGGGACGTCGTCGTCGCGGGAGTCCATCAGGATCGCAAGCAGCTCCTCCCAGACCTGGCCGCGCGCCTCGTTGTGCGGAGTACCGGGTTCTGGCGACTGGAACGCCTCGGCCCAGTCATCGGCGCTGAGCCGGATGTCGGACCAGTGGGTCTCGACCGTAATCGGGTCGGTGGGCGGCTTCTCGTAGAACCGGACGGCTGCCTCGATCGCCTGCACCAGATCCGCGGACGACTTCAGGCGGGCCACCTCCGGGTCGGTCTCCGCGGTGGCCGTGGCTCCTTCGGCGACGAGGTCCCGCAGGGTGCAGGTGTGCACGCCCTCCTCTCCGAGGCTGGGCAGAACGTCGGAGACGTAGGCCAGGTAGGGCTGGTGCGGGCCGACGAACAGCACGCCGCCCCGGCGGTGACCGAGCCGGGGATCGGAGTAGAGAAGGTAAGCGGAGCGGTGCAGGGCCACGACGGTCTTACCGGTGCCCGGACCGCCGTCGACCACGAGAGCGCCCCGGGATCCCGCGCGGATGATGGCGTCCTGGTCGGCCGCGATGGTGCCGAGCACGTCGCGCATCCGCGCCGACCGGCTGCCGCCCAGGCTGGCGATGAACGCGGACTGGTCGTCGAGCGCGGCGTGCCCTTCCAGGCCGTCGGGGGTGAACACCTCGTCCCAGTAGTCGCTGACCCGGCCGCGGGTCCAGCGGTACCTGCGCCGGCTGGCCAGGCCCATCGGGTTGGCGTGGGTCGCGCCGAAGAACGGCTCGGCCGCGGGGGAACGCCAGTCGATCAGCAGCCGGCGACCCGCGCGGCCCGTGAGGCCAAGCCGTCCGATGTACACCGGCTCGGGGTGGTCCGCGTGGACGATTCGTCCCAGGCACAGGTCCAGGCCGAAGCGACGCAGCACGCGCAGACGGGCGCTCAGCCGGTGGATCTCCAGGTCCCGGTCCATCGCCTTCTGGCCTATGCCGGCGGGCGCCTTGCGCTCGGCATCGAGGCGGCCGGACAGGTCGGCGATCGACTGCTCAAGGCTCTCCGCGATGGCCGCGAAGTGCTGCTCGTCGGCGCCGATCAACGCCGGGTCGGCCTTGGCGGCGAGCCGGTCGGGAAGGTCGAACGCGCTGGTGGTCAGGCGATTCACGGCATCAGCTCCGATCTGAGGTTGCGTGCGGCCGCTGCGTAAAGGCGTCCGGGCGGCATGACGGGCCTGGCAGGTGCTGAGCGCCGCGCCGGGCGGCTCGGTCATGCTCCGGGCGTTTCGGTCCGGGCGGACCGGACGCTGACAGAAGCACGCGTTCTCGCGCCCCGTTTCCGTAGATTCTGGCCCCAGCCAGCGATTATGCGGCACTACCCGGGTCTTGCCGCAAGCCCCCTGGTGCGCTATAGAGTGAAAGTGGAGGGACGCCTGCCACGACGAATCCCGTCGCGACCAGACGGACCGACCTGACAGGGCACTAGGAGGCCGCCAGCCACGCCAGGGCGCCCGCGGGCACGCGGGCGATGGCGTCGGGCACCACCTCGACGGCGTCACCTCGCAGCAGCAGCGGAGGGGCGGTCGCCGCCAACGCCATCTCCGCCTCGAGCCTCGCGACCCGCTCCGGCTGATCCGGCCACAGGCAGGCACGCAGCCATCGGGCGTCATCCGCGTCGGTCACGTCGACCGGATCGAGGTCGATGCCGATGCGGGCGACGACCTCGGGAATCGCCCGCGCCGGGATGGGCCGGTCTCCCACGATCTGCGACGACAGCTGCACCGGAGATGACGGGTCGCCCAGCGATTGCCCGTTGCTGTAGGTGATGCCAGCGCGATCGACATTGAGATTGAGCCCAGCCGAACAGCCCACGTCGATCAGCCCGACCGCGTTCGCGCCTGCCCGGCGCGCCGCCTCGGCAATGGCCGGATACAGCACGGCGCAGCGTCCGGTCTCGTTGACCCGCGTCCGCCGGCGCGCGGCGATGGCCACGACCGAGTCGGTCATCCGCAGCAGCACGCCGATCGCCGCGCCGGCGGCGGCGTCGCCGTCCGCAGCGGCGTACGCCGCGGCAAGCGCCGGGGCGCGTCCGGCGAGGGCGAGGTCGTGCAGCGCGGCGAGGATTACCGCAGGGTTCCGCTTGCGCGCCGGCGCCGCCTCGAGGGCGCGCAGCGCCTCGTCGGATTCACTCAGGGCGACGGCGACGCGCTCGTACAGTGGCGATGTTCCGGCGGCGTCGACCGCACCGAAGTGGCGGTAGACCTGAGCGAGCGTGCGGGTCCTGCCCACGGGTCCGGCGCTTCCGTCTCAGCCGACCAGCAGCACGAGCTTTCCCCGCGCGTGGCCCTGCTCGCTCACCCGGTGCGCCTCGGCAACCTCGGC
>JASIGD010000477.1 GCA_030045295.1 Streptosporangiaceae bacterium | reverse complement strand
CCGGGAACCGCAGCCGCCCGCACCCGGCTTCGTCGCACCGCGGACAGGTGCAACCACCGTCCGTTCGGGAGAAAAAAGAGTATGGCCGGGTAAGCGCGCGCGGTGTGCTGGCCGTCATCGCGCTGGGAGCGGCCGGCGTCATCGCGCTGTGGTGGCACAGCACTCCGGACGTCAGCGGGCTCGGCGGCTGGCTGACCGGAGCGGGCGAGATCCTCGGGCTGCTGGCCGGGTACGGGGTGGTGGTCCTGGTCGCGCTGATGGCCCGGCTCCCGCCGCTGGAGCGCGGCATCGGCACGGACCAGCTCGCCAGGTGGCACGCGATGGGCGGCAGGTACGTCGTCAGCCTGGTCGTCGCGCACGGCCTGCTCATCGTCTGGGGCTACGCGGTCGAGGCGCATACCACCGTGGTGAGCGAGACCGCCACGCTGCTCACCCAGTACCCGGACGTGCTGATGGCCACCGTGGCCGGCTTCCTGCTGCTCGGCGTGGGCATCGTCTCGATGCGCGCCGTCAGGCGGCGTATGCGCTACGAGACGTGGTATTACCTGCATCTGTACACCTACCTGGCCATCGCGTTGGCGTTCAGCCACCAGTTCGCCGTCGGCGCGTCGTTCATCGACAACCTGGCCGCCCGGTTCTGGTGGTCGGTGATGTACCTGACGGTGGCCGTCCTGGTGCTGTGGTACCGGGTCGCGGTCCCGCTGCGCGCGTTCGCCCGGCACGAGTTCAAGGTGATCGGGGTGAAGGCCGAAGGACCCGGCGTGATCTCGGTGTACATCGGCGGGTCGCACCTCGACGAGCTCGCCGCCGAGCCCGGGCAGTTCTTCCGCTGGCGGTTCCTGACCAGGTCGCTGTGGTGGTCGTCGCACCCGTACTCCCTGTCCGCCGCGCCCGGAATCGATGTCCTGCGGATCACGGTGAAAGATCACGGCGACCACAGCCAGGCGCTGTCCCGGCTGCGGCCGGGCACCCGGGTCATCGCCGAGGGACCCTACGGCGCGTTCACCGCCGGGCGCTCGGGCCGCGGCGTGGTGCTGCTGGCCGGCGGGGTGGGCATCACCCCGCTGCGGGCCATGTTCGCCACGCTGCCCGGGCCGGTGACCCTGATCTACCGGGCGAGCAGTGAGCAGGAAATCGTGTTCCGGGACGAGCTCGACGCGATCGCGGCGGCGCGCGGTGCCACCGTGTACTACCTGGTCGGGTCCCGCGCCGAGATCGGCGGCGACCCGCTGTCACCGAAGATGCTGCGCTCGCTCGTGCCCGCGCTGAACCAGCAGGAGGTCTATGTGTGCGGGCCGTCCGGCATGACCTCGGCCGCGGTTGAGGCGCTGCGCGCCGCCGGGGTGCCGCGTCGGCAGATCCACTTCGAGTCGTTCGAGTTCTGAGGGGAGCCGATCCGCCACATGCGCCGCGTGATCCTAGCCGTCACCGGCACGATAGCCGGTCTGGTGGCCCTGTTGTCGTTCAAGTCACACGCGCCGGCCCTGTCCGCCGCGACGACCAGCGGAACGGGCAGCGGGTCGTCAGCGTCGTCCTCGTCATCGGTACCGGGGGAATTCCCGACGGGAAGCGAGGCCACCGATCTTCCCAAGGACGAGGCGGCGATCACCGGTCAGGTGGCCAACACCGTGTACGGCCCGGTGCAGGTCCAGCTGATCGCGCGGGACAGCAAGATCGTCAAGGTCGCGATCCTCCAGCAGCCGACCAACACCATCCACGACATCCAGATCGGCCAGTTCGCCTTCCCGCGGCTGATCAGCGAGACGCTGGCGGCGCAGAGCGCGAAGATCGACGCGGTGTCCGGCGCCAGCTACACGAGCGCGGGCTACATCGCCTCGCTGCAAAGCGCGCTGGACCACGGCCTCTGAACCGCGATGACCAGCGGCACCCGGCCCGGGCGGCTCCGGCACGCCGAACACGTCATGGGTACCGTCGTGTCCTTCGACGTGCCCGACTGGGCCGGGCCGCGGTCCGCGGATGACGCGGCCCTGGGCCGCGCGGTGCGCTGGCTGCACTGGGTGGACGCCACGTTCTCGCCGTACCGGGACGACAGCGAAGTGAGCCGCCTCGGCCGCGGATCGCTCGCGCTGGCCGATTGCGCGCCGGAGCTGGCCGAGGTGCTGTCCGCGTGCGCCGACGTCAGCGCGCGGAGCGGCGGGTACTTCACCACCACGCCCGGCGGCCGGTTCGACCCGTCCGGTTACGTGAAGGGCTGGGCCATCGAACGAGCCGCCGCCGTGCTGACCGCCGCGGGCTCGGCAGCACACAGCGTCAACGGCGGCGGCGATATCCAGTGCGTCGGCGACCGCGGCTCCGGTCAGCCGTGGCGGGTGGGTATCGCCCATCCGCTGCGGCCGGGCTCGCTGGCGCTGGTGGTCTGCGGGCGCGATTTCGCGGTCGCCACCTCTGGCCTGGCCGAACGCGGCCCGCACATCATCAACCCGCACACCGGCCAGCCGGCCACCGGACTGGCCAGCATCACCGTGGTCGGCGCCGGGCTGGCCGCGGCCGACGCCTACGCCACGGCGGCCTTCGCGATGGGGTCGGCGGGTGCCCGTGACTGGCTGGAAACCGT
>JASIGD010000476.1 GCA_030045295.1 Streptosporangiaceae bacterium | reverse complement strand
AGGCCCAGGGCGGACCGGGCGGCGATAGCGCCGGCGTAGGGGCCCATGGTCAGGCCGGACGCGCCCAGGCCGGTCGCGACGACCAGGCCCGCGACGCCGTCGACCGGGCCGAGCAGGGGACGGATGTCCGGGCCGACCGGGCGCAGGCCGACGCGGGTCTCCAGGTGGGTCCCGGGACCAAGGCCGGGGGCGACGGCGAGGGCATTGGCCAGCACCTCGGCCAGGCCGGCGGGCGTCACCCGGACGTCGAAGCCTGCGGCGGTCTCCCGGGTCGCGCCCGCGACCACCCGCGAGCCGTCGAAGGCCAGCAGGTAGTGGCCGGTAGCCGAGGGCAGGATCACCGGCCAGCGGCTGGTGTCCGCGGGCCCGAGCCCGATGTGCACGATCTGCCCGCGCTGCGGGGCGACCTGGACCGTGACCCCGGCCGGCTCGAGGAACGAGGTCGTCCAGGCGCCGGTGGCCGCCACCACGGCGTCGGCTTCGACCAGTTCCCCGTCCACCGTCACGCCGGTGACGCGGCCCGGGCGGCAGGCCAGCCGCGCCGTGCCCGCCCTGATGGCCGCTCCGTTCCCGGACGCGGCCCTGATCAGGGCGGCGGCCAGGCTCCGGCCATCGACCCGGGCCGCGCCGGGGATATGCAACGCGCGCAGGCCCGGGCGCAGCGGCGGGAACAGCCGCCGGGCCTGGCTGCTGGTCAGGACCTGTACGTCGCCGATCTCCGGCGCCGCGGCACGCCGCGCCACGAGCCGCTGCCTGGCCCGCTCCAGGTCGCCGTTACCCGGGTCACCGGCCACGGCGAGCGCCCCGACCTGGCGGTAAGAGACGTCCGTCTCGCCGAGGCGGGCCAGGTCCGCGATCAGCGGCGGATACTCCCGCGCGGCCGCGCAGGCGAAGTCGTACCAGCACCGGTCGTCGACCGCCGCCGTCCACGGGCAGATGATCCCCGCGCCGGCCGGCGTCGCGCGGCCCGGCATCGCGGCGTCGACCAGCGTCACGTGCCCGCCCAGCCCGCTGGCCGTGTACGCGCACGCGGCGCCGACGATCCCTCCGCCCACCACGACCAGCCGCATACCGGCTCACGGTACGCTCCGCCGCCGGCCGGGGTGCCTTCGCGCCCCGCCTTCTTTAAGCTGGACCCGGGAGTCAGATGCGATCGCCCGGACTTCCGGAGGGCGCTATGGCGGCCGAGGTCACCTCAGGGCGGTCCCGCCCGGCCTCACCCGTGTCGGCCCGCGTCGCGCTGGTGGCGGCCGGCCTGACCGTGTCGATGTTCGCGGTCTGCGGGGTCCTGCTGCTGCTCACCCGGGATTACCAGAGGGCGGGCTACGGCGCCGGCGGGACCGTGGCGGCCCTGGTCTGCCTCGTGGTCGGCTTCGTCGTGGCGCGGCGCCAGCCGGCCAGCCCGATCGGCTGGCTGCTGCTCGGCTGGGCACTGCTGACTCCCCTGGTCGGCGTCGCGCTGCTGTATTCCGTGTTCGACTACCGGATCCATCGCGGCACGTTGCCCCTGGGCCCGGTGGCGGTGCTGCTGGAAACCGCCGAGTTCGGCATCGCGGTGCTGGCCGCGCTGACGGTCCTGCTCTTCCCGGGCGGCGAGTCGCGGCCGCGCCGCTGGCGCTGGCTGCTGTGGGTCTTCCTCGCCGCGTCGGCCGCCTTCGCCGCGGGCCTGGTCGCCGGGCAGGCGCTCGCCATCGAGCGGCACCCGCTGGGCATCGGGCCATCTGGCGCTCCGCTGGCGGTGCCGGCCGCCGGCGGGATCCTGGCCCCCCTCGGCTGGACCGCCGACGCGCTGATCCTGGTCTGCTGGCTGATCATCGTCGGCCGGCAGGTGGCCAGCTACCGGCGCTCGACCGGGAACCGCCGGCAGCAGCTGAAGTGGCTCATCGGCGGGGCAGTGTGCTGCGTCGTGGCCACCGCCATCACGATCTTCGCCGGCAACTACTCCTCCGGGGCCGCGCAGGCCGTCCAGGACGCCGCCGACCTCGGCGCGGCCGCGCTCCCGGCGGCGATCGGCGTGGGGATCGTGAAGTACCGCCTCTACGACATCGACCGGATCATCAGCCGGACGCTCGCCTACGCCATCGTCACCAGCCTGCTGGTGGGCGTCTACCTGGGCCTGGTCCTGCTGGCCAGCCTGGTCCTGCCGGCTTATTCGGCGGTGAGCGTGGCGGGCTCCACGCTGGTGGTGGCGGCGCTGTTCCACCCGCTGCGCCGGCGCGTGCAGCGGGTGGTGGACCGCCGGTTCAACCGCGCGCGCTATAACGCCGACCAGATAATCGGCGCGTTCGCGGTCCGGTTGCAGGACGCCGTGGACCTGGGCGCGATCCACGACGAACTGGCGAGAACGGTGCACGCCGCTCTCGAGCCGGCCCACTTGTCCATCTGGATCAAGGAAGACGGTACGCGGTGAAGACCGGATCCGGTCGGCGCGTCTCCCGGCTGAGATATGCGATCCTGACGGCAGGAGCGTGCTCCGGGAGTCGCGGGACGGGCACCGGCAAGCGCGCGGGCAGGAGGACGGATGCCCCGAGGGCGGAAGATGAAGGCCGGGGCGCGGTCGGCGATGTCGAAGCTGAGCAGCCCGCTGAGCTGGCGGTACGGCCGTGACCTGACCGATGCCGCCAGACGCGGGCAGCTCGACCCGGTGATCGGCCGGGACGCCGAGCTCGCGCGGATGATCCAGATCCTGGGCCGGAAGACGAAGAACAACCCGGTGCTGATCGGCAAGTCGGGCGTGGGGAAGACCGCGATCGTCGAGGGGCTGGCGCTGCGGATCGCCGAGGGCACGGTTCCGCCGGTGCTGCAGGACAAGCGCCTGGTCTCGCTGGACCTGGCCACGATGCTGGCCGGGGCGAGGATCCGCGGGGAGTTCGAGGAGCGACTGAAGTCGGCGCTGGCCTTGCTGGCCGTGTCGAAGAGCGAATTCCTGCTGCTGATCGACGAACTGCACATGATCGTGGGAACCGGCGGCGGCGACGGCGGCATGGACGTCAGCAACATGCTCAAGCCGATGCTGGCCCGCGGAGAGCTCAGGGTGATCGGCGCCAGCGCCCCTGACGAGTACCGCAAGTATGTGGAAAAGGACGCGGCGTTGGAGCGGCAGTTCCAGCCGGTGTACGTCGAGCCGCCGTCGGCGCAGGACACGATCGAGATCCTGAGGGGCCTGCGTGAGCGGCACGAGATCTACCACGGCGTGCGGATCGCCGATTCCGCGATCGAGGCGGCGGTGGCGCTGTCCGACCGCTATGTCTCCGGGCGGTACCTGCCGGACAAGGCGATCGACCTGATCGATGAGGCGGCCAGCCGGGTCCGGATCGGCATCGACTCGGCCCCGCGCGATCTGGACCAGGTCGCGCACGCGGCCCGGCGGGTGGAGATAGAGCTCATCGCCCTGAACTCCCGGGGAGAACCGACGCCCCGGCGAAACGAGCTGGCTGAGGAACTGGCCGGGCTGCGAGCGCAAGCGGCGGCGATGACCGGCCGGTGGCGGGCCGAGCAGGAGGCCATCGCCGCGATCCAGGCGATCAAGAACGAACTGGCCGCGAGGCGGGCGGAGGCCGCCAGGCACGAGAGGGCGGGCAATCTCGCGCGGGCCGCCGACATCGGGTACGGGCAAGTCGGCGAGCTCGACGGCCGGCTGGAGACTGCCACCAAGGCGCTGTCCGAACTCCAGGCGGCGGGCGGGATGGTCAAGTCCGAGGTGGACACCGAGGAGGTCGCCGCCGTGGTCAGCGCGTGGACGGGGGTGCCCGTGGCGCGGCTGATGGAAGGCGAGGCGGTCAAGCTGATCCAGATGGAGGACGTGATACGCCGCCGCGTGATCGGCCAGGACCAAGCGGTCCGCGTGGTCTCCGGTCCGATCCGGCGCAGCCGGGCCGGCCTGTCCGACGGCAACCGGCCGATCGGCACGTTCTTGTTCCTCGGCCCGACCGGCGTGGGCAAGACGGAACTGGCCCGCGCGCTGGCGGAGTTCTTGTTCGACGACGAGCGCGCGATGGTCCGCATCGACATGGGCGAGTACCAGGAACGGCATACGGTGGCCCGGCTGATCGGCGCGCCCCCCGGCTATATCGGCTTCGACGAGGGCGGCCAGCTCACCGAGGCCGTGCACCGGCGGCCCTACGCCGTCGTGCTGCTCGACGAGATCGAGAAGGCTCACTCCGACGTGTTCAACACCCTCCTGCAACTGCTGGACGACGGGCGTCTCACCGACGGGCACGGCCGGACCGTCGACTTCACCAACACCTTGCTCATCATGACCTCGAACCTGCGCGAGGACCCGAAGGACTTCTTCAAGCCGGAGTTCATCAACCGCATTGACGAGATCGTCAGGTTCCGGTCGCTGGCCCCAGCCGACCTGACCGAGATCGTCCGGATCCAGCTCCGCCAGCTAGCCGAACGCGCCGAGGGCCTCGGAATCAAGCTGGAGGTCAGCCAGGCGGCCGAGGCGTGGCTGGCCGCCCGCGGCTACGACCCCGAGTACGGCGCACGCCCGCTCAGGCGGGTGCTGCAGCGAGAACTCGGCGACCGGCTCGCGGTCCTGCTGCTCGACAGCACCTTCCACGCCGGGGACACCGTCCGGATCGGCGTGGCGGACGACCAGCTCAGCTTCGGCAAGTGAGCCGGAACCCGCTACTTTTGCAGCGTGCCGACTGTGACGTGAGGCCGGGCGCGCCCTCAGCCGGTCCTGGTGACGCCGAGTTCGCCGGCGAGCTCGGATCTGACCTGCGTCATCTCCTCCCGCACCGAGGGGTCAGCGGCCGGGTACCGCGGATTGATCGCGCGAAGCGCGGCGGCCAGGATCGCGGCGGTGGCCAGGTGGCTGAACCATTTATGGTCGGCCGGCACCACGTACCAGGGCGCCCACTTCGTGCTGGTCTGGCTCAGCATCTCGTCGAAAGCCTGCTGATAGTCGTCCCAGTAGCGGCGCTCCCTGACGTCGCTGGGTGAGAACTTCCAGTTCTTCTCCGGGTGATCGATCCGGTCGAGGAACCGTTTGGCCTGCTCCCGCCTGGACAAGTTCAGCATCACCTTGACGACATCGATGCCGTTGTCGACCAGGTAGCGCTCCCAGTCGTTGATCTCCCGGTAGCGGCGGGCCCAGACGTCGGATTTTCTCGCCGCCGCGGGCATCCGCTCCGCGGCGAGCAACTCCCGATGCACCCGGACGACGAGCACCTCCTCGTAGTGGGAGCGGTTGAAGATGCCGATCCTGCCCCGATCGGGCAGGGCGCGCTGGTAACGCCAGAGGAAGTCGTGGTTCAGCTCTTCCGCGGAGGGCTGCTTGAAGGCACTCACCGCCACCCACTGCGGGTTGACGCCGCTCATCACGTGCTTGATCGTGCTGTCCTTGCCCGCGGCGTCGAGTCCCTGCAGCACCAGGAGCACGCCGAACGTATCCTGGGCGGCGAGCCGGTCCTGGTATTCGGCCAGCAGGTCCACGCTGTCGGCGAGCAGCGCGTCAGCCTCCGGGCGGGTCACGTGGCCCGTGTAGCCCGGGTCGTGATCGCGGCTGAGCCTGACCTTGCTCCCCGGCGCTACCCGCAACGGTTCGATGAGGTCGGTCATGGTGCGAAGGCGTTTGTCCATCCCCTAACCATGCGCCCTGGCTCGGGCCACCGGTAGTGCTTTCGCGTCCGTGCTGGCGCCCGGGTCGGCGACCCGGCGGTCAGTGCTCCCACCAGGGCCTGGCCGGCCTGCGTCCGGGTCCCGCGTCCGGTGCGGTCTGCCCGGCCGGGGTTACCGGCGGGTGCTGGGCCTGCGGCCTGCTGTGCCACCCGGCCGGCGCGGCGGCGGTGCCGTAGGGCCAGCCGTCCGACGCGTGCACGTCGCCGCGGGATCCGACCTTCGCGTAGCCGAGGAACAAGATGCCGCTGACCAGGACGACCAGGATCCACAGCGGGTGGCCGTTCACCTGGCCCCAGTCGTTCAGCCCGTGCAAGATCGCGGCCACGACCAGGCCGATCCAGGCGACCTGATACCACCTGTACCGGCCGGTCGCCGCCAGCCCGATGAAGTAGCCGGTCAGGCCGGCCCAGCAGGCGTGCGTGATCGGATCGGTGAGGAATCGCCACACGAAGTCGAGGATGAAGTAGCGCACCGGGCCGATCAGCACGGCGAACACCGAGGCCGGCGCGGAGTGCCCGGTACTGATCAGCTGCTCGATCGAGGGGACGGCCGACTGCACGGTCAGGTAGAACTCCGCGACGCCGTTGACGGTGAAGTAGTGCACCACCTCGCTGGCCCCGAAGACCAGGCCGCTGACCGCGCCGAGGAACAGGTAGTCCCGGGGCTGAAGGCCGTGGCTGCGCCCGTAGATCAGCGCGACCGCGAGCACCGGCAGGGCCTTGGCGAGCTCTTCAGGCAGGCCGACGGTGTAGATGCTCGGGCCCAGCCCGGCGTTGCTGGCGTGCAGCGCGACCTCCAGCGTGACGGCCAGCGGCACCTGCGTCGCCAGCGCGATCACCGTCACCACGATGAGCATCAGCCTGGTCACGTGCTCCGGGCGGATGATGACGCCCAGCAGCAGCAGCCAGGCGACCGCGAAGTACGCGGCGAAGACCCAGGCGACGTGATCGAACGTGCTGGCGCTCGGGTTCAGGCCCAAGATGACCAGCGCGATCGACGGCACGCAGATCAGGACCAGGAACAGCAGGACCGGCCAGCTGCGCAGCGAGTGGTGCCGGATCCAGTCGCCCAGCGGGAGCAGGTCGTTGACCTGTCCCGGGGGTGGCTGCTGAGCCTGCGGGATCGGCGGGTGAGTAGGCATCGTCGTGATCTTCTCCCCTAGGCTGGAGACGCTTGAGCCGACTGGAGACGGAATGGAGGGTACTGGCCATGTGGAACTCGTTCCGCACCGACGCCCGCACCGGCATCACGGCCGGGGTGATCACCTATCCCGGCGGCAACGGGGATGAGATCCACGCTTGGGTCGCCCGCCCGACCGGAGACCAGCCGGTGCCCGGGATCGTGGCGGTGCACCACCTGCCCGGCTGGGACGAGTTCTACCGGGAGTTCTGCGAGCGGCTCGCGCGCCACGGGTACAGCGTGATCTGCCCCGATCTGTACTGCCGTTTCGGCCACGGCACCCCCGACGACGTAGCGGCCAGGGTCCGGTCGCAGGGCGGCGTCCGCGACGACAGCGTGGTGGCCGACTGCGCGGCCGCGCTCGGCTGGCTGAAGGCCCTGCCGTCGAGCAACGGCCGGGCGGGCATCATCGGCACCTGCTCGGGCGGCCGTCATGCCCTGCTGGCCGCCTCGCGGGTGCCCGGCTTCGACGCGGTCGCCGACCTATGGGGAGGCGGGGTGATCGCGGCCAGGGAGGAACTGTCCGAGGCCCGCCCGGTCGCGCCGATCGACTACACCGCCGAGCTCACCGCGCCGCTGCTCGGGGTGTTCGGCAACGACGACAGGCATCCCACGCCGGAGCAGGTGGACCTGCACGAGGCGGAGCTGAAACGGTACGGCAAGGACTATGAGTTCCACCGGTACGACGGCGCCGGCCACGGCTTCTTCTACTACCACACCCCGATGTACCGGCCCGAGCAGGCGATGGACGGCTGGGAGAAGGTGTTCAGCTTCTTCAGCCGACAGCTGTCCGGCTGAGGTCCTCGGCCACCTGGCCGGCCCGCAGGGCGGAAAGTCCTTCTCCCGAACGGGCCGTGGTGCGTGCCGCGGGCTACTGCGGGGTCTCCCGGACCACTTCGGCGGCATCCTTGTCGTCGCGCAGGCCCTGGAACCTGGGCTGGCGGAGCAGCCCGTCGTCGGTCCACTCGGCGAAGGCGATCTCGCCGACCAGCCGGGGCTCCACCCAGTGCACGCCCGCGCGCGGCGGGCCGCCGCGCTCGAACGGCGTCGCGTCCCGTTCGAGCGGGTCCAGCAAGCCCCGCAGGCGGCGGAGCATCTGGTTATCGAAACCGGTGCCGACCTTACCCGCGTAGGTGAGCCGGCCGGCGGTGTCGTAGTAGCCGAGCAGCAGCGCGCCTAGGCCCTGCCGGGACCCCCGCGGATCGGTGTAGCCGCCGATCACGAACTCCTGGCCGGCCAGGCACTTGAACTTGAGCCAGTTCCGGGTCCGCCCGGCCTGGTAGGGCGCGTCCGCGCGCTTGGCGATCAGGCCTTCCCATCCCTGCTGGCACGCCGACCGGTAGAACGCCTCGCCGTCGCCCACTTGATGCTCGGTGTACCGCAGCGGGCCGCCGAACGACAGCGTATCCGCCAGCAGCTGCTTGCGGTCCAGTTCGGGCAGCGGGCGGGCGTCACGGCCGTCGGCGTACATCACGTCGAAGATGTAGTAGAAGACGGGGAAATCGGCGATCAGCTTCGCCTCCGGATGCGCGACCCCGAGGCGCTGCTGCAGCTGCTCGAACTTGGTCTGCCCGGCTGCGAAGGCGACGATCTCGCCGTCCACGATGAAACCGTCTGAGCGCTGGGCATCCAGCGCCGCCGCGATCTCGGGAAACGTGGCGGTAACGTCGTGCTGGTTGCGGGTCAGCAGCCGCGCGCGCTGCGACCGGCCGCGGAAGGCCAGGCAGCGTTCTCCGTCCAGCTTGCGCTCGAAGATCCAGGCCGGGTCGGAGAAACGGTCCTTGGTCAGCGTGGCCAGCTGCGGCACCACCCAGGCCGGCAGCCCGCCGGGGTCCTGGGCCGGGTCCGGCGCCGCGGCCGGGTCCGGCGCCGGGTGCCGCACGCTGCCAGGCTGACGCCGCATGTAACCCGGTTACCCCTTTACCTGCCCCGGTAACCATGACGGTGCCGGCTTCACCGGCCAGAGGCCGGACGCCTAAGCTGATGTCCGGCTCGCTCGGTGGACGGAGGCCTACGGAAATGGCGGAGCGCGGCGGTGCGGCGGACCTGATGGTCATCTTCGGCATTACCGGCGACCTAGCCCGGAAGCAGACCTTCCAAGCGCTGTACCGCCTGGAGCGCCGCGCGCTGCTGGACATCCCCATCATCGGTGTGGCCAGCGACGATATCACCACCGAGCAGCTGGTGACGCTAGCTCGCGAGGCCATCGTCAGCTCCGGCGAACGGCTCGACGACCAGGTATTCGACCGGCTCGCCCGCAGGATGTCCTACCTGCACGGCGACGTCACGGACGACGCGCTCTACCGCGGCCTCGCCGCGCTGGTCGGCGCCAGCCAGCGGCCGTTGTACTACCTCGAGATGCCCCCGTCGCTATTCGCCCCGATCGTGGAGCACCTCGGCTCGGCCGGGCTCGTGCGCCACGGGCGGGTCGCGATCGAGAAGCCGTTCGGCCATGACCTGAAGTCGGCGCGTGAGCTCAATGCCCGGCTGCACAAGGTGCTGCGCGAGGACCAGATCCTGCGCGTCGATCACTTCCTCGGCAAGGAACCGGTCATCGAGGTGGAGTACCTGCGGTTCGCCAACCTCGCGCTGGCCCAGTTGTGGGATCGCAACAGCGTTTCGTGCGTACAGATCACGCTGGCCGAGAACTTCGGCGTGCAGGATCGCGGCGCGTTCTACGACCCCGTCGGCGCGCTGCGCGACGTGGTCCAGAACCACCTGTTGCAGCTCCTCGCGCTGATCGCCATGGACCCTCCGGTCGGCGACAGCGCCGGTGACACGCAGGACAAGAAGGTCGAGGTATTCCGGGCCATGCCGCCGGCCGACCCGCAGCACTACGTGCGCGGCCAGTACCAGGGGTACGCCGACACCCCGGGCGTGGCGCCGGGTTCGACCACCGAGACGTACGCGGCGCTGCGGCTGGAAATCGACAACTGGCGCTGGGCCGGCGTTCCCGTCTTCCTGCGGGCCGGCAAAGAGCTGCCGGATCACGTCACCGAGGTACGGCTGGTGCTGCGTCACACGCCCCGGCTGTCCTTCCTCTCGCTGCCGACCAGGACGGATCCTGACCAGATCGTGCTGCGGATCGACCCGGACCCGGGCCTGCGGCTGCGGCTGTCCGCGATGACCGACCAGTCGTGGCGTACGGTCAATCTGGACTCCTTGTT
>JASIGD010000475.1 GCA_030045295.1 Streptosporangiaceae bacterium | reverse complement strand
GGCCAGCGCGCTGGCCACCGGCGGTACCGGTCCGGCCAGGGTGGCTTCCAGGGCGGCCAGGGTGAGCTTGTCCACCCGAAGCGCGCGCGCCAGCGGGTGGCGGGTGAGCCGGCGTACCAGGTCGGCGCGGCCGAGCAGCAGCCCGGCCTGCGGGCCGCCGAGCAGCTTGTCGCCGCTGGCGGTGACCAGGGCGGCGCCGTCGCGCAGCGCAGCGGCGGCGCTGGGCTCTTCGGGTAGCAGCGGGTGCGGGGCGAGCAGCCCGGACCCGATGTCGAACACGACGGGGACGCCGTGGCTGTTCCCCAGTTCGGCCAGCTCGGGGACGCCGACGGTAGCGGTGAAGCCCTCGATGCGGAAGTTAGACGGGTGCACCTTGAGGATGAAAGCGGTCCGCGGCCCGGTCGCCTCGGCGTAATCCGCGGCCGTCGTGCGGTTGGTCGTGCCCACCTCACGCAACGTGGCGCCGGTCGAAACCAGCAGGTCGGGCAGCCGGAACCGGTCGCCGATCTCGATCAGCTCGCCCCGGCTGACCACGATCTGGTCGGTGTCGGTGCCGGTCAGCGCGGTGGCCGCGAGCACCAGGGCGGCGGCGTTGTTGTTCACCACGGCCACCGCTTCGGCGGCGGGAACGGCGCGGGCCAGAGCGTCCAGCGCTCCGGCGCCGCGGCGGGTCCGCACCCCCGCCGCCAGGTCGAACTCCACGTCGCAGTAGCCTGCCGCCGCCGCGATCGCTTCCACCGCCGCGGCGGACAGCGGCGCACGGCCCAGGTTCGTGTGTACCAGCACCCCCGTCGCGTTGATGACCGGGGTCAGCGCGGCGGCGCGCGCCGGAAGCTCGGCCGCCGCCGCGTCCGCGACATCCTCCGGCGCGATCTGCCCGTCCCGTGCCCGCTGCTGCGCGCGGGCCACCGCCGCCTTGACCAGCGCGCGGCCCAGGCGGCGTTCGGCCGCGGCCAGACGAGGGTCGGCCAGCACCAGGTCGGTCCGCGGGACAAGGCGCCTGTTCGGGGCAGCAGGGTGGCCGCCAGGAGGGTCCCCAGGGAGGCCTCCGGGGGGCCCCAGGGGGTCTGGGGGGATGGCATCCCCCCAGTCGCGGGGGGATCCCGGGGGGTCGTCCCCCCGGGGCAACACGGCATCCACGTCGCGAACGATACCCCGCGAGGTTGGAATACCACGCGCTTCCCTGGGTAGAGGCCGCGGGGCTAAGCCCGCCAACAACTCCAAACCTCGATGCTCACTCGGGAAGTGATAGGCATGGCCGGGACGCTGCAAATGCGGCGCAGCCGCGGGGCGATCAGCGGATTCCTGCTGGTCCTGCTCGGGATCTGGGGTGCGATCATCCCCTTCATCGGACCCTATTTCAACTTCGCCTACACGCCGGATACCACCTGGACGTACACCACGGCCCGGCTGTGGCTGGAGATCCTGCCGGGTGCGGCGGTCTTCGTCGGCGGCCTCCTGCTCATCATCGCCACCGGGAGGCACATCGCGCTGTTCGGCGCGCTGCTGGCCGCGGCGGCCGGCGCGTGGTTCGTCCTCGGCACCACCTTCAGCCCGCTGTGGAACAACCATGTCACGCTCGGCGGTTCGCCGGTCGGCTCGACCGTGTTCATCCGGACCATGGAGCAGATCGGCTTCTTCTCCGCCCTGGGCGTCGTCATCGTGTTCATCGCGGCCGCGGGCTTCGGCCGGATAGCGTCCGTGCCGGCCGGCATCAGGACGGTTGCCCCCGTGCCCGCGGCCACCGAACCGGCCGCGACCGTGCCTGCGCGGACCGTCCCCGCCGCGACCGTGCCTGCGGAGACCGTCCCCGCCGCGACCGCGCCCGTCGCCGCCGTCCCGGCCGAAAACGCCCCGACAGAGGAGGTCGGTAGCTAGCACCGCCCGCACCGCGGCCAGCGCACGGCCCGGACGCCGGCTGTCCGCCGCGCAGTTCGTGCTAGCGTCCGCTCATGACGGGAAACCCGGGGATCCCGAGCGAGGTCACCGATGCGGGGACCCGGCTTGGCCGTCGGGCGGACCGACCCGGGCCCGCGGGCCCTAGCCGAACAGGCGAGACGAGCGAGACGAGCGAGACGGGCGGAACGGGCGGAACGGGCGGCCGGGCTGGCTCGCGGCTGTCCGGCCGCCGGCTCACCCCGCCGGGCCTGGCCATCCTGGCCGCCACGGCGCTCGCATTCGCGGTCCGGCTGTTCACGCTGACCAGACCCGGGTTCCTCACCGGCATCTCGGAATACGACGACGGCGTCTACCTGGGTGCCGCGATCCGCCTGACCCAGGGTGCCCTGCCCTACCGGGATTTCGCCTTCGTGCAGCCGCCGGGAATGCTGCTCCTGATGACGCCGGCGGCGCTGGTGGCCAGGGCGACGAGCACCGCGACCGCGCTGGCGTTCGCCCGGGTGCTAACCGTAGTGGCCAGCACGGCGTGCGTGCCGCTGGCCGGGAACCTGGTGCGGCACCGTGGCACCCTGGTAACGATCGTGACCTGCGGAATCCTCGCGGTCTATCCCGACGACATAGCCGCCGCGCACACCCTGCTGCTCGAGCCCTGGATGAACCTGTGCTGCCTGCTGGCGGCGAACGCCGCCTTCAGCCGCGGCAGGCTCGCCCATCCGGGCCGGCTGGCCTGGGCGGGTGCCGCGCTGGGCTTCGCCGCCGCGGTGAAATTCTGGGCGGCGGTTCCCGCTGCGATCCTGCTGGTGTTCTGCCTGCTCGTCCGCGAGCGGCGGGCACGCCGGAGCTGGGCGTACCTGGCCGGGCTGGCCGCGGGATTCGTCCTGCCGGTAGCGCCGTTCGCGCTGGCCGCACCGGGTACCTTCATCCGCAGCACGCTGCTGGACCAGGCCAGCCGGGTCGGGACGTTCATACCGCTGTCGCTCCGCCTCGCCCACCTGACCGGCCTGATCGACGTGCTGGACTCCACCGGCAGGCTGTCGCTGAGCGCAGGCGCCCACTCGCTGTTCGCCGGCAGCATGGTCGCCTCCATCTTCTCGGTTAGCGCAGGGTGGCTGCCGTTCGCGGTCACCGCGATCGGCGTCGCCGCGATCGCGGCCGGCTACCTGTGGAACCCACGCCGGCCGTCCCCCCTGGAGTGGTTCTCGCTCGCCACTTTGGTGCTCGCCTCCGTGCTCGTCCTCAGCTACTCCGCGTTCTTCTACCACTACCCCGCCTTCGTGGCGCCGTGGCTGGCGCTGTCGGCCGGCGGCGCGGCGGGAGGCCTGCCCGGCGGTCAGCGGTTCCGGCTCCTGGCCGGCGGCGCTTTTACCGCCGTCATCCTGGGCATAGCGGCTCTCCAGGTGAGCACCGTCGCGGCTCTGAGCGTGCCGAGCAGCGCGGCGGCCGGGCGGGTGATCCCGACCGGCGCGTGCGTCGTCACCGACGAGACCTCGCTGCTGATATCCGCGAACCGGTTCGCGGCCGCGCGTCCCGGGTGTCCGGACATCATCGATTCGCTGGCCACCACCTTGGTGCTCAGCGATGGGGTGAGCATCCAGGCCGGCGCGGCACACTCGGCGCGGCTGGTGGCGGCGTGGCAATCCTTCCTCAGCCGGGCGGACTACGTCTGGCTGTCGGACGGCAACACCCGCCGCATCCCGTGGACGCCCGGGCTGAGAAGCTGGTTCGGCAAGCACTTCCGGCCGGCCGGGCCGTATATCCCGGGGACCGGGCGGCTTTTCGTGCGCGTGGGCTGAACCCGCGACGCCCGCCGCTGCGGAGCGCCCGGGCGGCGGCTCCCGGGGCCACCAAGGACAGCGCCGGATGGCCGCCTACCGCCTGACGTACAGGCCGCCCTCCGGGGCGTACCGGAAGCCGGGACCGTTGACCAGGCCGACCAGCCTGAAGTGGTGACCGAAGTAAGCGGACAGCTCAGCCGTCCACGGGATCTGGCCTTGGCTGCCGGTTACCAGCCACACGTAGCGCGCCCGCGAGAACGCTGACTGCCACATCGCCGCGACCGAATCCAGCACTTGAGGCGGGGCGAACATCTTCTGCCCGTCGGTCCTGGCCAGCAAGGTCCCCCAGGCGTCTACCATGGCCGGGCAGCCGGCCTGGCCGGAACTGAACCGGTCCGCGCTGATGGTCAGCGATGTGTCGTTGGTCACGACGCACGATCCGGCCGGAATCAGCCTGTCCGCGCTGGCCGCGAGGCTAGTCGAGGTCTGCAGCTTGGTCTCTGCGGAGAACTGGCGCAGGCCTACCACGGCGATCAGGACCGCCGCGACGAGGCCGACCGCCAGGGCGGGCGCGAGGTGGTTGCGGTACTCCCACGGGCGCAACTGGCCGACCGCCAGGCCGAAGACCAGCGCGATGAACGGCCCGGCGAAGGCACCGTAGTGCGACCAGTAGTTGTACGGCCACAAGAACATGGCGACGATCGCCACCAGGCCGACCGCGGCGTACCAGTCCAGCTCGGCGGGCAGGCGCCGCGTGGCCATCCAGCCCGCCAGGTACGCGAGCGGAACGACGGCCGCGATCACCAGCAGCAGGGCAACGCTGACCCAGTCGGAACGTTGCGAGAACAGCGAGAGGCCGGCCAAGTTCGTCAGCCGGGCCAGTGGCGGCACCGGCGAGGCCCGGTTGATGTCGTCCCTGACGAACTGGCTGACGACGACGTCGTGGACTAGCGCGCCCGGAGCCATGGCCAGGAACGGCAGCACCAGGGCGGCCAGGCCGGCCACCGCGCCGGCCGCCAGCAGCGCCAGCCGCCGCGGCCGCCGCAGCACCAAGAGGCCGACCACGGCCAGCGGGACCAGCGCCCACAGCTTGACCGCCGCCGCCACGCCGAACGCCACACCGCCCCAGGCCAGCCGGCGACTAACGGTGATCCGGTCACCGTCGAACACCAGCAGCGCGCCGATCAGGCAGAACAGGTTCAGCCAGGGTTCGAGCAGGAACGTGTGCGCCCCCACCAGCGCATCCGGGTACACGGCGTAGATCCCGCTGGCCACGCCCGCGGCCACGGGTCCCCGGTGCCTGACCAGCAGCCCGAGCAGAGCCACGCAGGCCGTGTCCGCGGCCGCGGTCAGCACCCGCGCGATGGCCAGCCCGGTCGCGCTGCCTGTCGCTTTGGCCACCAGCGCCACAGGCGCCATCAGCAGGATGCTTCCCGGCGGCTGCACCACGACGAAGTCTCGGTACGGTATGACGCCGCTCACCAGGCGCAGCGCGTCACCGAACTGCACGCCGTCGTCGTATTCGGTGACGCCCAGCAGGTAGCCCGGCCTGGTCAGCTGGTACAACCGCAGCAGCGCCGCGACGGCCGTGCACACCGCGATCACCGCGAACACCACCCGCGGTGCCGGGGTCCGGCCTGGCGGGACGTTGGCCCCCGGGACGCTCGCCGTCGCGGTCCCGCGGCTAGTAACCATGGAAGCACCTTATGGAGTCAATGCTGCGGTGGTCAGGCCTTCACGGTACCGAACAAATCACAGCCGGTGGCTTCAGGCGCCGGCGCCGCGTCCGCACATAGTCTGGGGGCGTGACCGACTCGGTGAGCGACGAGCTCGCGCAGATGCGGGAGCGCCTGGCTACGCAGGTCATCGCCGCCAACAGGATCGGCAGCGAGCGCGTCGCCGCCGCCCTGCACGCCGTCCCGCGGCACCTGTTCTTGCCGGAGCAGCCGCCGGAAGTGGCGTACCTCGACGACGCCATCGTGACCAAGCGCGACGCCACCGGGCAGCCGGTCAGCTCCTCCTCCCAGCCCGCGATCATGGCCATCATGCTGGACCAGCTGGACCTGGCCCCCGGCCACCGGGTGCTGGAGATCGGCGCCGGAACTGGCTACAACGCCGCGCTGATCAGCCACATCGTGGCGCCTTCGGGCCAGGTGACCAGCGTGGACATCGACGGCGAGCTGGTCCAAGCGGCCCGCGCGCACCTGGCCAGCGCCGGATACTCCGGCGTCACGGTCGGGTGCGCCGACGGCGCCGAGGGCTACCCCGACCACGCGCCCTACGACCGCATCATCGCCACCGTCGGCGTCAGCGACCTGGCCCGGCCGTGGCTGGAGCAGGCCGCGCCCGACGCCCGGATCGTGGTGCCGCTCGACTTGCGCGGGACCCAGGTCTCGGTCGCGTTCGGGCACGCCGATCCCGCGGGCACCGGGGGAACCTGGACCAGCCGGTCGCTCGCGCCCTGCGGGTTCATGCGGATGCGCGGCTCGCACGCGGGACCCGAACGTACGGTGATGCTCGCGCCCGGGCTGGCCGTCTTGCTTCCCAACGGGATGACGCCTTCCGGCAGCCAGGGCGTTGATCCCGCGCTGCTGACTGCGATGCTGGCCACGCGGCCCGTTCCGTGCCCGACCGGTGTCCAGGCCGGGTCCGCGCACGTGATCTGGGGGCTGGGCCTATGGCTCGCGGCCCGGGAGCCCAGGTCGTGCCGGCTGAACGAGGAACTGCCCTCGGACCTCGCCGGCCAGACCCGGCTCGCGGGGGCACCGCTGCGCGCCGCGGGATGGCAGGCGACGCTCGGGATCCTGGACTCCGGCGGCATCGCGGTGCTCACCGCCGCTCCCGCCGCCGGGACCCGATTCCCGGGGCCGAAGGAACCGGGGCTCTTGACGCTGGGCACGGCCGGCTTCGGCGCGCGCGCGGCAGAACTTGCCGCCGACCTTGCGGCGCAGGTCCGGGCCTGGAGCGAGGCGGGCCGACCAGGCGTCGCGGGCCTGCACGTCGACGCCTACCCGCGGTCCTCGCCGGGCGAGCCGCCGTCGGTCCCCAGCGCGCTGGTGATGGAGCGGCCCTGCACCAGGTTCGTCGTCTACCACGCTCGGTAGCCTGGGATCGTGACCGAGAACACGGGCGACCACCTGGAAACCGAGCAGAAGTACGATGCCGACGCCAACTTCGTGCTGCCCGACCTGTCCGGCCTGGAAGGACGTACGAAGGCCTCAGGACGCAAACGGTATTACCTGAGCGCTACCTATTACGACACCGACGGACTGGACCTCATCAAGAGCCGGATCACGCTGCGGCGCCGGGTCGGCGGTCCGGACGAGGGCTGGCACCTCAAGCTGCCCGTGCGGAAGGACACCCGCCAGGAACTGCACGCACCGCTGAGCGAAGGCTCCGCCGGAACCGTCCCGGCGCGCCTGACCGCGCAGGTCGAGGAGATCACCGCAGGCCGGCCTCTGCGCCCGATCGCCATTCTTGACACCGAACGGACGGTGGTGACACTGACGGGCCAGGCGGGCGAGGCGCTGGCCGAAGTCGCCGACGATCTCGTGACCGCCGCGAGGCTCGACGGTACGGGCGGTGAGCCGCTGAAGTGGCGCGAGATCGAGGTGGAGGCGCTAACGGACGACGCCGGGGTTCCGGACCTGCTCGAAGCGGCCGGGCGGGCGCTGCGGGAAGCAGGCGCGAGACGGTCGGCCTCCGCCTCCAAGCTGGGCCGACTGCTCGGCACCGGGTAAGGCGCGGGGTTCGCGGAGAGCCGCGCCGGATTCGCGGAGGGCTCAGAGGGCATTCAGAGCCGATTCTGACCTGACGGTCACATCATTCGCGTGCAATGAGAATCGAGCGAAGCAATCCCGGCTCTCGCGGGCATACTAGGCACAGATGATCATGACAAGCGAGCCTGAGGAACATGGAGAACTACAGCCCGGCTCTCGGGTCCCCGGCCCAGCCGGCCGGGGCACCTGCTAGCCGCGGGGACGTCAACATCCAGCGGGCGGACGGGACGCCGGTGCGCGTACTCGTCGTGGACGACGAGCCGAGCCTGGCCGAACTGCTGGCGAGCGTGCTCCGGTACGAGGGCTGGACCGTCACGACGGCGGGTAACGGCGCCGACGCCGTCCGGACCGCGCGCGAGTTCCGCCCCGACGCCGTGGTCCTCGACATCATGCTCCCGGACTTCAACGGCCTGGAGGTCATGCGCCGGCTCCGGACCGAACTACCGCAGGTGTGCGTGCTGTTCCTGACCGCGCGGGACGCGGTGGAAGACCGGGTGGCGGGCATCACCGCCGGGGGCGATGACTACGTGACCAAGCCGTTCAGCCTGGAGGAGGTGCTGGCCCGGCTGCGCGGCCTGCTGCGCCGCGCCCACCTGACCCGTGCGCACACCGAGGGGTTGCTCACGGTCGGTGACCTGACCATGGACGAGGATGCCCGGGAAGTGCGCAGGGGCGGCGAGCTCATCGACCTGACCGCGACCGAGTTCGAACTGCTCAGGTTCCTCATGCGTAACCCCAGGCGGGTGCTGTCCAAGGCGCAGATCCTCGACCGGGTGTGGAACTACGACTTCGGCGGCCAAGCGCACGTCGTCGAGCTGTACATCAGCTACCTGCGCAAGAAGATCGACGCCGGCCGGCCGCCGCTCATCCACACCGTCCGCGGCGTCGGCTACGTGCTGAAACCCACGACCTGATGTCTTCCTCCGAGGTTCCAAGGGGGACCCGGGGGGATGGGCCTCCCCGGTCGCGGGGGGTTCCGGAGGGTCGCCCCCCCGGGCTGGCCCAGCGGTTGGCTCACGTGCTGTCCTTCCGCACCATCAGCGGCAAGCTCATCATCGGCCTCATCGTGCTGTTCGGGCTGGCCAGCGCGGCGGTGAGCCTGGTCACCACCCAGTCGCTCAGCAATTCGCTGATGTCCTCGCTGAACGGGCAGCTGCAGGCCGCGACCCAGACCTGGGCCAGCTGCGTGCACCAGGTTGACCAGGAAAGCTCCGACGGCCACGGCCAGCCCCCGGGCGGCCCGGCGGACAGCGCGGCGGACGCGGACCAGTCCGACTCCGACTACAGCAGCTGCGCCGGCCAAGGGCAGGCCCCTGATACGTTCCTCGCGGTGCTGAACAGCCAAGGGGTCACTTTTAAGGCCTACGTGCTCAGGACGTGCACGCTGTCGGCCGCGGACACGGCCACGCTCATGGACCTGCCAGCACCGTCGGGCTCATCCGCCCCGCCGGGAACGTACGGGTCCGCTGGCTCCGCGCCGCCCGTGCCGACCTATACCCGGACCCTGCTCGGCATCAGGTTCCTGTTCACCAACGTGGCGGGTCCGGACGGCACCGAGGTGGTCACCGGGCTGCCGCTGACCACGGTCGACGACACCCTCAGCCACGTCGAGAACACCGAGCACGTGCTGTTCGCCGGTGCGCTGCTGCTAGCCATAATCCTGGGCAGCGCCCTCGTGCAGTTCTCGCTCCGGCCGCTGCGCCGGGTCGCCGCCACCGCGACCAAGGTGACCGAGCTGCCGCTGGATTCGGGCGAGGTCACGCTGCCCGCCGGCGTTCCCGACCACGACCCGCGGACCGAGGTCGGCCAGGTCGGTGCCGCGTTCAACCGGATGCTCGCCCACGTCGAGCGGGCGCTGGGCCGCCGCGAGGCCAGCGAGGCCCGGCTGCGCAGGTTCGCGGCCGACGCGAGCCACGAGCTGCGCACCCCGTTGTCCGCCATCCGCGGCTACGCCGAGCTCGCCATGCGGCACCCCGGCCCAGTGCCGGACGACGTGACGCACGCGCTGAGCAGGGTCCAGTCGGAGTCAGCCCGGATGAGCGTCCTCGTCGATGACCTGCTGCTGCTGGCGCGGCTCGACGCCGGGCGTCCGCTGGAACGTGAGCCCGTCGACCTGTCCCGGCTGGCCATCGACGTGACCAGCGACGCGCGGGTGGCCCGGGTGGACCACCAGTGGCGGCTGGATCTGCCGAGCGAGCCGGTCCTGGTCCGCGGCGACGAACACCGCCTGCACCAGGTGCTGGCCAACCTGATGAGCAACGCGGGCCAGCACACCCCGCCCGGGTCGACCGTCAGCGTGGCGCTCGCCGTCGACGACACCGGCGCGGACGCGCCGCTCGGCGCTGGAGACGGGCAGGACGGCGGGATGGTGCAGCGCGGCGTGCGCCCGACCCGGCCGCGGGTTGAGCTGAGCATTACCGACGACGGCCCGGGCATCCCGCCCGAACTGCTGCCCGAGCTGTTCGAGCGGTTCACCCGCGCCGACACGTCACGGGCCCGGGACGTCAACGCCGCAGGGAAGAGCAC
>JASIGD010000054.1 GCA_030045295.1 Streptosporangiaceae bacterium | reverse complement strand
AGGTGACCGTCTGGGTCAGCGGCTCCACGCTGATGGTCGCGGTGCCGGTCGCGTAGTCACCCGAGCCGTCGGTGACGGTGTAGCCGAAGCTGTCGGTGCCGGTGAACCCGGCCGGCGGGAAGTAAGCGAACGAGCCGTTGCCGTTAACCGCGACCACGCCGCCCTCCGCCGTGCTGCCCGAAGCCGGGCCCGATGCGGTCAGCGTGTCGCCGGCCGGCGCGGTGGTGTCGGCGGTGCTGCTGAGCAGCCCGCTGCCGGCCGGGACGGCCAGTACCTGCCCCGGGTTCGTGCTGTAGGCCGGGGCGCTGGTGGCCACCGGGTCGGTCCAGGCGAACATCGCCTCGCCGTTGCCGCCGTTGACCTGCCCGGAGTTGCCCGTGTCGCTGACCGCGGCACCGCTGACCCCGGCGCCGCCAGTGTAAGACGCGCCGCCCCCACCGCCACCAGACCCGGCGTAGAGGTCCGCATCGCTGCCGAGCTCGGTCCCGCCGCCTCCGCCGTTGCCGCCGCCGTTCCCGCCTCCGCCGCCTCCGCCGTTCCCGTTCCTCGGCTGCTGGACGACCTGGCCGTTGCCCATCGAGTTGAACGGGCTGTCAGCCGGGACCGGCACGAAGCCGATGTTCGGCCCGAGGTTGGCGTGGTCGAACGTCATGTGCCAGGTCGACGCGGGCGCGTTCGTCCCGAACATCTCGCCCGGGCAGGCCAGGCCGCCGGACTCCACCCGGTAACAGCTGGCCGACCCGCCCATGGTGTCGTAGACGGTCGGGGAGATCGGATTGAACACCGAGACGTAGCCCACGAGCGTAGGCGTGTAGCCGGCGAAAGCGGCGTAGGGAGTGCCGAAGCCGTTCTGCACGTTGGACGTGCCGGTCTTCCCGGCCGCCTCGCGCCCGGCCAGGCCGCCGACGCTCGCCGCCGTCCCGGTGGTCAGGACGCCCTGCAGGATGTAGTTGACGGCGTCGGCCACGTCGGGCGAGATGGCCTGGTGGCAGTTGGCCGACGGGACGGAAAGCGAGCTCCCGGCGTCCGTGACGATCTTCTCGATCGCGACGGGGGAGCAGTAAGTGCCCCGGGCCGCCACGGTGGCGTACGCTGCCGCCATCGACAGCGGTGAGACGTTCACCGAGCCCAGGGTGAACGACGGGGTGTTGTCCGCGGAGGCCTGCCCGCCGTCGGAGCTCAGCAGCGAGGTGCCGTCCGCACGGGTCATGCCCAGGTCGACGGCGGTATGGACCACGTTGCACAGGCCGACCTTCTTCTCCAGCTCGGCGTAGAACACGTTGATGGAATTGGTGGTCCCGGTGTAGAGCGTGTCGGTGGACGCGCCCGGTCCCTCCGCGTTGGTCACGTTGAATGCGCCCGGGATGCCGTTGTAGTACCCGGCCGGCCCGCCCTGGCAGTTGGTGTAGCCGGTGACCGTGGTGCTGCCGGGCACGTGCATCGTGAAGCCGAAAGGTACGCCCTCGTTCAGCGCCGTGATCAGGGTGAACAGTTTCGACGAGGAGCCCGTCTGCACCCCGGAGCTGCCGCCGTAGGCGGTGTTCACCGCGTAGTCGATCTCTGTCTGCCCGCGGAGCGTGCCGTACGGCTTGTTCTCCGCGAGGGCTTTGATCCTGCCGGTGCCCGGCTGTATCACGGCCTCGGTGTCGGCATTGTGCCCCGGGTTGAAGGTGCCGTCGTTGTCAGGCTCGACGTAGTTGACCGCCTGGTTCGCGGCCTGCTGGTCCTGCGGGTCCAGCGTGGTGTAGATCTTGAGACCGCCGGTGGCCAGCAGCTCGGCCCGGGCCGCGGGCGTCTTGCCGTAGGCCGGGTCGTGCAGGAACACCTCTTCCACGTACTCGCAGAAGAAGCCCGCCGAGCCGACCGAGCTGGCCTCGCAGCCGCTTTGCGGCACCGAGACGTTCAGCCCGAGCGGCTTGGTCTCGTCGGCCGCGGCCTGCGCCGCGGTCAGCCCCGTATGAGTCTGTGCCATCCGGGCGAGCACGGTGTTGCGCCGCTCGAGGGCCGTCGCGGGATCGGTGATCGGGTCGTACTTGGACGGGTTTTCCACGATGCCGGCCAGCGTGGCGGCCTGATCCATGGTCAGGTTCGACACGGTCGTGCCGAAGTACGTCTCGGCCGCGGCCTCGATCCCGTAGGCGTTGTTGCCGAAGTACGCGTCGTTCAGGTACCCGGCCAGGATCTCCTGCTTGGTGTACTCGTGCTCGAAGCCGACCGCCAGCCGCAGCTCGTTCAGCTTGCGGGTCAGCGTGTCCGCGTCGGCGGCCTCCTCGGCGGGGATGTTGTCGGCCATCTCGGCGGACAGCAGGAGAACGTTCTTCACGTACTGCTGAGCGATGGTGGAGCCGCCCTGGACCGGCTTGTGCTCGATGTCGTTCACGGCCGCCCGGATGGTGCCCCTCAGGTCGATCGCCCCGTGCACCCAGTACCTCGAGTCCTCGATGGCGACGATGGCGTTGACCATGTCCTGGTCGATCTGGCTGTAGGTCACGGGCTGCCGGTCCCAGCCGTAGTACTTGATCCTGCTGGCGTAATTTGCGTTGTTGTAGTACGGCATGTCCACGCTGTACACGTACGCGAGCAGGTGGCCCTGGTCGTCGAAGATCTCCGACCGCTGCGGGAGGCTCTGCGTCGCGAGCGACAAGGTGGTGAACTTGTCGGCTTCATTCCTGATCAGGATCCCCGTCGCGGCCACGACGGGCAGCATTATGGCCGCGGCCAGCACCCCGCCGACGGCAGCGAACAGGACGAGGCGCCCAAGTAGGCTCGTCCGGCTGAAAATCGTCTCTCCGGGCTGCTGCACGGGACTCAGGGTACGCCGTATCGGCCGGCAGCGACGGGAGCCAGACCGGACATACCCCGCCAGCACATCCCTAGACCCGCACAGGCCCGCGCAAACAGGCACAAATCAGGATTCATGCCACAAGTTCCCGCGGAGTCGATCGGTGGCCCAGGCGCTACTCAAAGAACATGACCGCACCCGGACGGTAACCTTAATCGGTTGCATATAGCCCGTCAGGACTATCTCGGAATGGCCACGGCGGGTCTTGGCATGCCGGTCTGACTTCTCGTAAGTTGCTGGATCACGAACAGGTAACCGTGGCCGGCGGCCGCACGCCAGCCCCGGGATCGCAACCCATCGAGACGACCGTCTGAGTGTTCATGCTCGACGACCAAGAGGAGTGGGCACATGTGGATCACTGACTGGACCACACGCGCCGCATGCAAGGGAACCGACCCTGACGAGCTGTTCGTCCAGGGCGCGGCGCAGAATCGCGCCAAGCTGATCTGCCGGGGCTGCCCGGTCCGTACGGAGTGCCTTGCGGATGCGCTCGACAACGGAATCGAGTTCGGTGTGTGGGGCGGGATGACCGAGCGGGAGCGGCGCGCGCTGCTCCGGCGGCGGCCCGATGTCACCTCATGGCGCGAACTGCTCGAGCGCGCCCGCGATGAGTACGAGCGGCAATCCCTGGACGAGCTCGTGGCCAGCTGAGGCCGGCAAACCCGTATCTCACGGAACTTGCTGGGACAGCAGCGTCCCGATTACCCGCAGCCCGTCCAGATCGTGAACATCCTCCGGCTGCGCGACCACCTCAGCGACGGGAATGGCCGGATGCGCCGACGTGAAGTGCTCGGCCAGCCGCCGTTCCCGTTTGCCGAGTTGCATCCTCTCCGCGTGCATCCGCAGCGCCGCGGTGGCGATCGCGTAGCGCGGCCCTGACCCGTCGGCCGGCTGGTCAAGCGTCTCCAGGGTCTCGGCGGCGGCCAGGCTCCGCGCCGCGCTCAGCCGCCCGGCAGGCGAGGTGTGCACCCGGTTGAGGATGAGCCCGGCCAGCGGCATGCGCTCGGCGTCGAGGCGCTCGACAAAGTACGAGGCCTCGCGGAGCGCATCA
>JASIGD010000474.1 GCA_030045295.1 Streptosporangiaceae bacterium | reverse complement strand
GACGGCGGCTGCCGCCACGACGGCCGGCCGCGCTGCGCTGACCAGGTGAGGCTGCCTGCACGGTCAGCCGGAGCCAGCAGGTCCGCTGCGCATGGCGCGGCCGAGGATGTCCAGAGCCGTCCCGGTGATGGCGTCGGCCGCGTCGACCACGCCGAGGAAGGCCGCGAAGCCGTGGATGAGCCCGGGCCCGGGCACGTACTGAGTCGGCACCCCGGCCTGCGTCAGCCGCGTGGCGTAGGCTTCGCCCTCGTCGCGCAGGGGGTCGAATTCCGCGGTGACCACGATGGCGGGGGCCACGCCGGCAACGTCGGCGTGGGCCAGGTCGGCCTCGGCGGCGCTCGCGACGCCGGACGGCAGGTACTGCCGGTAGAACCAGGCCATGTCGCGGCGGATCAGGAGATAGCCCTCGCCGTTCACGTCCATGGACCGGCTGGTCATGGCCGGGTCGGTCGCCGGGTAGAGCAGCAGCTGGGCGGCCAGCGGGATCCGCGCATCCCGGGCGCGGATCGCGAGGCCAGCCGCCAGGGATGCCCCGGCGGAGTCGCCGGCCACGCCGAGCGGCCGGCCCGGGTCCTGGTCGCGCTGCCACAGCAGGACCTCCTCGGCGTCGTCGAGAGCGGCGGGAAACGGGTGCTCGGGCGCGAGCCGGTAGTCGACCGACACCACCCGCGCGCCGGTCGCGTTCGCCACCCGCCGGCACAGCGGATCGTGCGTCTCGACGTCACCGACCACCCAGCCCCCGCCGTGCAGGTAGATCAGCGTGGAGCCGCCCGGCGCAAGCGGCTCGAAGATCCGCACCGGCACCCCGCCCGGCGAGCTCCGGTCGGCCACCGACGCCACCTGTTCCGGCACGTACTGCGGCCCGCGGCGGCTCAACGACAGGGCCAGGTAATGCGCGCGGGTCTGCGCGGCATCGCCCCGGACCAGCGGCAGCAATCCCGCCGTCTGCAGGGTGTCCAGGATGGCGCGGAACTGCGGGTCGAGCGGCATGCGGCCTCCAAATCAAGCTCCGACGGACTGCGGGTGCGCACAGGCTAACCACGGTTCCTCAGGCGGTCGTGTCGCCGGCGCCCGCCGCCAGCCCGGCGAACAGCTCGGCGTAGTCGTAAGCGGCCTCGGGCTTAGCGCGCACCCTCTCGTCGATCATCTTGGCGTCCTGGCCGATGAGGATCCGCCAGGTCCCCGCTCGCACCGCGTCGAGGATGATGGTCGCCGCCTGAGCCGCGCTGACCGGCGCCTTATCCCGGAAGTCGGCATTGGCCCGGACGAGAAACTGGCGCAGCTCGCCGGCTGACGCGCCCTCGGCCAGCAGCCCGGCGCCCACCAGCGCGGCCCGCGCCTCGGCCGGGATCAGCTCCTCGGCCTGGGCGTCGTTCATCTGCTCCAACTCCGGCAGGCCGCGGGCGCGGATGCTGTTCGCGACGATGTTCGTGCCCACGTGCCCCGGCAGCACGACCGCCACCCGGACCTGCGGCGCGTTGGTGCGCAGGTCCTCGATCAGCGCCTCGGTGAAGCCCCGCACGGCGAACTTGGCCGCGCTGTAGGCGGTCTGCGGCATTCGCGGGCCCAGGGACGCCCACAAGCCGTTCACGCTGCTGGCGTTGACCAGGACGCCGTCGCCGCTCGCGATCAGCAGCGGCAGGAACGCGCGGGCGCAGTAGTACACGCCGAACCAGTCGACGGCGAAGGTGCGGTCCCACTCCTCGCGGCTGTCCTTGACGAAGCTGCCGCCGCCGCCGATGCCGGCGTTGCTGAACACCAGGTCGACGTGATCGCTGGCGTGCGCCTCGAGCAGCTCATCGCGGAACCGCAAGACCTGCGCCTCGGCGGAGACGTCGCAGACATGGCTGGTGACCCGGACATCTGGCGGCGCGTCCGCGCGGGCCAGGGCCGCGGTCTCCGCGACGGTGTCCGCGTGCCAGTCGCAGGTCGCGACCGAACAGCCCTGCGCCGCCAGCTGCCGAGCAAGCTCGCGGCCCATGCCGGAGCCAGCGCCGGTCACCACCGCGAACCTTCCCGTGAACGAGTCCATTGCCGGACACCTCCCACCGGTCCTGCCTGGCCGGCGAACGCTCCGGCCGGGATCTGCTGACGCCGGACGGTGGCCCGACGTACTAAAACTGATATCATTATGATAGTAGAAATTCAAGTAGCCAGTTGAAGGCGCTGGAGCGGCCGGCGGCGCGGCGCGCTAATACGGGGTCCGGGCGAAGCGGTTCAGCGCGGCCATCATCTGCTCGGTCATCTCATCCCCGCCCTGGTGCCCGGTGCGGACCAGATGCAGCTCCGAACCTGGCCAGGCCCGGTGGAGCAGCCAGGGGACGTCCGGCGGACCGCCGATATCGAAGTGGCCGTGGATCAGCACGCCGGGGATGCCGGCCAGCAGGCCGGCGTCGCGCAGCAGTTGCCCATCTTCCAGCCACGCCGCGTGCGAGAAATAGTGCGCGCAGAGCCGCGCGAAGATCATCCGGAACCGGGGATCGGCGTATCGCTCGCTGGGCGTCCAGCCCTCCTCCAGGGAGTTGACCGCGTCCTCCCAGTCACACCAGTCCCGGGCGGCCCGCGCCCGGACCACGGGATCGGGGTCGGCGTTGAGCAGCTTGTCGTAGGCGGCGACCAGGTCGGCGGCGTTCCCGCCGCCGGCGGCGTACCGCTGCCACTGCTCGGGGAAGAACCGGCCTGTCTCGTGGTAGAGCCAGTGCACGTCGCAGGGCCGGGTCATGGTGCAGGACACCAGCACCATCTCCGTTACCCGCTCCGGGTAGAGCTGGGCGTAGGCGAGCGCCAGCGTCACGCCCCACGAGCCACCCCAGACCAGCCACCGGTCGACGCCCAGGTGCTCGCGCAGCTTCTCGATGTCTCTGATCAGGTGCCAGGTGGTATTGGCGTCCAGGCCGGTCCTCAGGTCCGCGACCGACGGCGTGCTCCGCCCGCAGCCGCGCTGATCGAACTGGACGAAACGGTAGGCGTCCGGGTCGAACGAACGGCGCCGTCCCGGTGTGCTGCCGCTGCCCGGCCCGCCGTGCAGCGCCACCGCGGGCTTGCCGTCCGGGTTGCCGCTGACTTCCCAGTAGATCCGCTGATCATCGCCCACGTCGAGCATTCCCGAGTGGTACGGCTCGATGGCCGGAAACCGGTCAGGCATGATGACCACGGTAGAGCGGCCCGTCCCTATGGTCCACGTGACTCGGATCCCGGCCGGATGCACCGACGTCCGTTCGGAATAAAAGATCTCTTTCTACCGAACGGGCAGGGTTTCACCGGCCGCCCGCGGATCGCCCGCCAAAAGCGATCGCGGCATCAGCCTTTGTCCTGGTCGGGCGGGACTTCGAGCGCCACCACATCGGTGTCGGGGCGTGCGGCGGAACGACGGCCGCTCGCCTTTTGCCAGTAGGTCTCCTTGCCGAGCAACGACTCACCGAACCGGTCGAACTCGGCGATCACCTTCTGGGTAGCCTCGGTAATGGCCGCACTGGTCCGCTCGCCCAGCTCCTCCAGCTGCCTGGATACCTCGAGCCGGACGTGAGCCGCCACCTCGTCCTGGGCCAGGGCGCGGATCTCCTGCTTGGCCTCGCGCACCGCGGTGCGCAGATCCTTCGTGGCGGCGTGGGCTTCGCGGATCATCTCGCGGCACTCGCCCACCGCCGCTTCCAGCCGGTCGAGTTCGCTCACGGCAATCCTCCTCACTACAGCTAACGCTAGGCGGCGTCGCCGGCATGCCCCGGGGGCCGTTCGGCCGGCACCTTCAGGAGGAACAGCCACGCGTTGATCACGCCGCCGACCAGGCTCGTGAGGACGGTCGGGATCAGCCAGTACAGGCCGCCGCCGACTTTCAGCAGGAAGCTGAGTCCGGTTATGCCGACGAGCACGGCGGTCACCAGGTTGGGCGAGGCCGCCTCGAGGTAGCGGGCCAGGCGGCTGACGGGATCGCGCCCGGCGCGGCGGTCGAGGACGAACAGCGCGATTCCGCTGACCGCGGATACGGCCAGCAGTTCCGCGCCGAGAGCCGACGCGGGCTGCGGCGCTACGAGCAGGATCGCGGTGATCGCCGAGATCATGAACAGCACCAGGGTCTGGGCGGCGCGCGAGCTGAGGTTGCGGGATCTGGCCAGCACGTCGCTTTTGATGGACACGGCGACGAACAGCAGGCCGGTCAGCGCGCCAGCCAGTCCGGCCACCGTGACGCCGAAGTCGCGCCACATCCCTGGCAGGTAACCCACGTCCGGGTCCTTCCTGATCCCGTGAGCACGAACCGGGTCTCCCCATCGTTGCAGGCGATCTTGCCAGGAGCGTGGCCCTGTGGGCCAGCGGGCGGGTGCTGTGATGAACTTAATCCCGCGAGGCGATCTGCGAAGGACACGACATGGACAGCATCGAACGGTTCGTCGCCGAGCAGCTGGCGGCCTGGGAGGTCCCGGGGTGCGCTATCGCCGCCGTCCAGGACGGGAAGGTCGTCCTGGCGGCCGGGTGGGGTCGGCGCGATCTTGCGGCGGAGCTGCCGGTCACCTCGGACACGTTGTTCGCCATCGGGTCCACCACCAAGGCGTTCACGGCGGCGACGGTGGGCGCCCTGGTCGATGACGGCCTGCTCGAGTGGGAGCGTCCGCTGCGCGATTACCTGCCGGAGCTGCGGCTGCACGACCCCGTGGTCACCGATCGCGTGAACGTCGTCGATTTCCTCGCGCACCGGTCTGGCCTGCCTCGGCACGACCTGGCCTGGATCGGTCACCCGGGCCGGTCCCGCGCCGAGATGATCCGCAGGCTGCGCTTCCTGCCGCTGAGCAGGGACCTGCGGCAGGCGTTCCAGTACTGCAATCTCGGCTACCTGGTGGCGGGGCGCGTGGTGGAGGTGCTCTCGGGCACGACCTGGGAGGACTGCCTGCGAAGCCGGGTGCTGATGCCGCTCGGGATGGGCCGTTCCAACGTGTCGGCCGACGACATGACCGCCGACCCCGACCACGCCACGGCCTACGAACGCCGGCGGGGCGCGGTGGTGCCCGTGCCGGTTCGGCCGGTGACGGCCATGGCGCCGGCCGGCGCGATCAACTCGTGTGCCGCGGACATGGCCCGGTGGCTGCTGGCGCAGCTGGGTGGCGGGCGGGTGGACGGCCAGGTGGTCATGTCGCCCGACACGGTGGCGCGCCAGCACGCTCCGCACATGGTACTGCCGGAGGACCGGACGTTTCCCGCGTCGACCCGGCACGCTTACGGGCTGGGGTGGCTGGTCGGCCGGTACCGCGACCACCGGCTGGTCGAGCACGCCGGCGGCATCGACGGGTTCCAGACCGAATGCATGCTGCTGCTGGACGACGGCATCGGCGTGGCCGTGCTGACCAACACCTCCTCCAGCCTGATGGCGCCGGTCGTCGGGTACCGGGTCCTCGATGAGCTGCTCGGTCTCGAGCCGCTGGACTGGTTCTCCGACCTCAAGGCCCGGTTCGACACGGTCACGGAGGGGATGGTGGAGGCCCGCGGCGCCCGCCGCGTCGTCCCGGACGCTCCGCTGCCCAGGCCGCTGGACGCCTACGCCGGAGAGTACGAGCATCCGGGCTACGGCGTCCTGGCCATCACCGCCGAGGCGGGCGCGCTGCGGCCGCGCCTGGGCACGATGGACATCAGCCTGGCGCACCGCCACTACGAGACGTTCGACCTGGAGTGGCACGAGCTCAGCGCCCAGTCGCACGTCTTCCCGCTCATGTTCCTTTCGGACCCGGACGGCGACGTCACGGCCCTCACGATCCCGTTCGAGCCATCGGTGGAACCGCTGCGGTTCGACCGGCGGCCGGATGACCGGGCGCGGGACCCGGAGGTTCTGCGCCGACTGTGCGGTACCTACGCCATGGGCCCGATCGAGGTGGTGGTCGCCCTGCAGGGCGATCGCGTGCTGACCGTGGCCACGCCCGGCGGCCCGCAGCTCGAGCTCGTGGCCGGGCGGGGCCTGCGGTTCGAGGTGAAGGGACAGCCCGGCATCAGCGCCGAGTTCGAACTGGACGAAACCGGCGCGCCCGTCCGGCTGGTGGCCCAGCCGCTGGGGATATTCCACCCCCAGCCGCCAGGCTTATCCGACGCGGATGAGGCGCGGGCCGTTATCCTGGCATGCCGGCGTCCTGTCACCGAGGCCGAACGCGCGCGACCGCTGGCCGTAGTCAGTTTCCCGCTGGCCGCTCACCTGCGCTCCGATGCCACGCGATGCAGCGCGGGGCACGGGTGCTGCATACTCGGCGGTGTGGGAGAGCTGTTTGACGTCCCGGCGCTGCGGATCCGGCAGCCAGGCAAGCTGCTGGCCGACCGCGCGAAGTACGAGATCTTCAACGCGGCCCGGCAATTGCTGGCGACCGCCGACGAGACCGAGGGCCATACCCAGATGGAGCTGCTCAGCAAGTCGATGCGCGATACCCGCGTGTTCGCGGTCACCACGGCCGGCGGCCAGCCGGTCCTGTCGCTGATCAAGCAGACCAGCGAGTGGATGACCGAACTCCGCGATCCGGCAGGCGAGCTGATCGGCCGGATCCACACCGGGGACACCAGGCGCACCTATACCCTGCTCGATCAGGAGAACCAAACCGTAGGCCGGGTGACCGGCGACCTGGCGCTCAAGCACTTCTCGGTCACCGGCGCCAAGGGCGGCCAGTTCGCGCGGGTCCGCAAGACCTGGGCCGGGCTGCCCAAGGAGATGCTCACGCCCTCCGACCACTACAGCGTCGAGTTCACCGGCCCGGTCGTCGAGCCGGCCCGCACCCTGACCGTGATGATGCCCATCGTGCTGGACCTGACCGTGTACGGGCCGATCTGAGATCTCCGCATCGCCGGTCGGCTGGTGCGGAAAGGTACTGGCAGCCGGTATGCTGTCTCGGTCTACGCCGACACGTAGATGCGGCTCAAGGGGCTGTAGCGCAGCTGGTAGCGCACCTCCATGGCATGGAGGGGGTCAGGGGTTCGAATCCCCTCAGCTCCACCAAAAAAGGTCTTCACGTTTCAGTGGGCCTATTTTCACGTTTGCCTGTGACATTCTGGCGCCCGCGTCCTGGCGTGGCTGCGGTTGTTGCCGTGCTGGTTACGTCTTGTTTTCGTCGGGTGGTT